>JALHPW010000029.1 GCA_022842255.1 Saprospiraceae bacterium
ATACAAATACATACTCAATTGGTCGTATAACTCTATAATTAGAAACCACTCAAATTACCATGCATTTAAGCCCAAAATCCATTTGAAGAAAAAATATAAAGGTCTCACTTTCCCTGGGTTAAATGATTACAAACCCGATGGGCTGTATTTCTTTAAGGAACGTTATGTGCTTCCTGTTGAGAATATCAATGAAAAGGAGACTATCAAAGCAGCAGATAGATATATCCTTCGAATAAAGTATGAGCATGAGTATAAATGTACCTCCACTGAAGCAGAACGGATTACTGAGGACCAGTTTCCAGAGACAATTGGGGATTTCGAAATTTTGATGGAGTACGAAAACGGCCATGGCAGGAAATACTACACTCTCTTCAAAAGGAACTCAAAAGACAAAACCTTAACTAACAAGCAGTATCTTTATAAACCCTTAAGTTATAGGTTTTTACTTTAGAGAAGGTTCTAAGGGCCGAGGTTTGATTGGGTTTTGAATGGCATTAATCTCAAAACCTATCTCGAAACACTGAAAAGTATCTCCTATAAACCCCTCCAATTTCTCCCTTGTTTTTCGGAAAGGCTTTCGTAAGTCACGCTCTATCAATACGGTAGTCAGTTGATCCATACGAGCCAGGTAAAGCTGTTGATCTAACCTTTATTACTAAAAAATTGAATTTTTTGAACCAGCCCGCATTGGTGATTGACGCGGGCTGGTTATATTTCATCATCTGCAAATCAATTAGAATTTGCTTGTTGACCTCTTTATTTTTGAAAATCAAATAGATTAACTAGCGGTCCGCACTTGAAAGCATTAAGACAACCCAGTCGAACATACTGGTATTTATACCCTTTTGTTTCATCGTTTCAATTTCGCTAATTAGGTTCCTGCCGAACGGCTTTCCTGTTTTATCGGTATACTGTTTCAATTCAATATAGAGGGATTTTGCTTCCTCATTTTTGTGCTGAAAACACAGTGCATGTGCCAGCGCGCATTTCGCCTCCCGGTGTTCGGGAGAAAAACGCAGCGCCTGGCGAGCGATGATTTCAGCTTCCGGGAATCGCATGACGTTCAACAGGTCTTTTGCAAGACGGGCGATTTCATTAGGGATATCGTTTTTGGCGGCGTCTTCCTCCGGGTATTTTTTGATAATGAGTTCACATTCTGGCAGCAGTTTCCTGAAATTGGCAGCCTTTTCGCGGTCGGGCAGCTCGTAGTTCCAGAGCATCTGGAGGTGAAACAAAACCTGCAGGCGATTTATTTCATGTTCGGGAGCGAGTAGGGAGATCCGCTCCCATTTTTCCAGGGATTTGAAATAGCAGTGTTCGCTTTCCATGAACGCGCCTGTTTTAAAAAACAGGTTTCCAAGATTGAATTCCAGGTTGGCCACCTGCGACTCGTATTTATCTGGATTGATCATTGAAAAACGTTCGTAAATACCCAGAGCTTCCGCATATACCTTGATCGCCTGGTGGTACTGTTCCAGTTCCTCGTACAGAATACCCAAATTATTGAGGGTCATCGCCACATATGGGTCGTTAATTTTGGGATTAGATAAGGCCAGATGGCGGAAAGATGCCAGCGCTTCCAGCCAGTAACTTTCGGCACAATCGAAATCTTCCAGGTTGTAATACACAATCGCCATGCTGTTCTGAAGGATAGCGATTTCGGATTCAAAAATGGAAGAATCTCTCAGGGCAAGTCTTTGGTAGATTGCCATGGATTCTTCATAAATGTCTTTTGCCTGAATATGCTTGTTCCGGCCCCGGTAAAAATTACCAAAATTAATCAGTGAAGCCGCCAGGCTCGGCTCGCCGGATTCCGCATCGTATTCAATCTGCTTTTCGTAAATCTGTTTCGCTTTTAAAAAACATGATTCGGACAAGGTGTAATTTTTTTTGACGCGTAACAGTATGGCGTAGTTATCATACACGGCGGCCAGTTCTCGGTCATGTTTTCCCGGGTTGATGGAATCGAGTGCTTGCCTGATCGCAAGCGCTTCGGTATATAATTTTTCGGAACGCTCGTAGTCTTTGTTTTCGTAATACAAATAGGCAAGGTTATTTAAAACCATTGCATATCCATCTTTGGCATCCTGAGTCGAATCCTTTTCAAGGTCCTTGTACAGTTTTATTGCGGTATTGAAAGCCGCTTCCGATTCTTTCGGCCTAGAGGTTGCTCGGTACAGGTTTCCCAGGTTATTGTACAGCGTGGCAAGATTCTTGTCGATCAGCCGCGGGGAGTGATCTCTAAGCGCCTTAAAGTTTTCCAAGGCGTCGCCCAGGGTTTCTTCTGCACAAGCAACATCGCCTGTTTTGCGGTACAACAAGCCCAGGTTGAGCAAAATTTTTGCTTTTTCCAGTTCGAAAAAAAAGCTTCGTTGGTCCGGTTTCAACGCATCCAGGGTGTTGAGGGCATTGTAGTAGGCCCTTTCCGCCATCTTGAATTTGTATTTTTTATGGTACACGTTTCCAAGCAAATTATTGATCGCGATGACCGCCGAATCACTGTGTTGCGAAAGCCCAATAGTCAATGCAGTGTTGAAATACCTGATAGCGGGATCGTGTTGGTTCTGCTCATTCAGAAACAAAGCATATTGAAAGACGTTGTCGAGGGTACGACGCGTATCGATCGAGGTCTTGAAAAAAGAATCGGCCCGGGCGAACCAGCCCTTTTCTTTTAACAGCACCGTCAACTGCGCTTTTACGAGATATTCCATCGCCAGGTCGAACCGACAGCTGTCCAGCCGTTCTTTATCCCGTTTATTCCGTTGTTCTTGCTCAATCAGGCGGGCGATATCTGATGCCAGCGCATGTTCATCCAACACGGCGTTAGCCTCTTTAAACTGGCCGGCCTCAAAAAGGACTCTGGCCTTTACAAGCCTTTCCGTATTGAACTGCATAGCGGAAAGCCTGTCGTACAGGTTAAAAACATCGGCGACAAAATCTTTCAGATGTTTTTTTGCCTGTTCAAGTTGCCTGTTGGCCTTCCGGGATTCTTCGTGCGCGGTTTCTTTCTGGGCGGCAGTACGGGCCAGTTTTTCCGCTTTACGTTTCCGCGCCAAGTCCTGCTCCAGCTTTTCGATCGAAGCGATCAGGTTTTTGTAATCGACAGATTTCCCCATGCTGTAAAATACCCTGGTAATATAAACTGCATTTTGTCTGCCCACGATCAGTACGTCTACATCGACCAGTTTCCCGATCTCGGTACGTGTGCGGTTGCCTTCCAGGTCGATCTGATAGATTTTACTTTCTGGGGAACGTTCGCCGATATCGATATCGTGGCGAGTGATGGAAATAGTGCCTTGGTCGCCGACACTGGTTTTCGATACATTCGAATTGGATACGACGGTATCCCTTGTTGGTTGTCCGTACAGGTTAGTGTTCAGGTACGGCAGAAAAAAGGTCAGGCAAATCAGTTTCAAGTTTTTCATAGTGATATAGATTAACTGGTTATCGAATGTCTATACGGTTGTTGTTCCCCACGGACACCTTCTCCATTTTACCATTATTAATGAAAACAGTCTGTCCGCTCCCGGTGTCCTGGCCTCTCTTCTTTTTGAGTTTCACAGGTTTCGGTTTCGCAAGCGTATCCGCTGCGGGCAGGGCAGTGGCAGGCATTACATACATGTTTGCAGGTTCAGGTATGTCGGGAGAATCCATGCCTCCCGCAGTGCTGATAAAATAGCCGACCAGCAGTAAGACAAGGCCGGAAATGATGCCGCCGAGGATATTGACATACAGGTCGGCGCCCATGGATTTCGGTACGGATTTTTTGATCGTGCCCATCTTGTAAAATTTTAAGGATAAAACGGTTGGGTGTCAGGATCGAAACGAAAGAGGTGTTCTCCCCTGTTTTCGGAAGACTGACAGTTCGACACCGAAAGTCTTACCTTCAACAAATGTAATACGTACACGTCATTAAAAAATTAAAAATATCTGTTATTAACAAATAAAATATTAGTTTGATGATTTTATTCAATTCTAAATATATTAAACAATGTATTTTACAGAATAAACAATAAATTTAGAGACACGCAATTGGTTTAATGAGTGAAAAGCCCTATTTATTAAATTTAATAAATTTATTAAATAGGTGATAACTTTGTTTTCATAATAAATCTCTAAACACATGGAAAATCAGGAAGGCATGCAGGCTCTGATTCAGCGAGCGAATGAATTAATCGATCAGGTCAAGACAATGCCTGGGAAGCGGCCCGAATTCGAAAAATGGATTGAAAAATACCATAAAGGCGAAGGGTTCAGCAAAGGCAATATTTCCAATCTTATAAAAGGCAACATTGGCCAAATGAGCGTCCGGGAAGTCGAGGCCAAGGTTAAGAAACTGGAAGCCCTGGTGGGCGAATATGAAGGTGTTCAAAAAAGCGCCAGTAGTGCCCGGGATAAGAATCCTTGGGTAAATAAGACTCCAGATCCTGCCGTGATTTCGGCGCTTCTGGGGGATATGAAATGGGAACTTTACTTTTTTACAACAGCTATACCTCAAAACAAATTTGCCAAACTGGCAAAAAATGTCCTTTACATTGACCATACTGGTACGCCTGTCCTGACAAAATATTTTCTGGGAGAAGTAAAGGATTACAAAGGCTCCATCGCCGCCATTACAGACAATATTTTCGAGTTCGATTTCTACAGTAAGGAAGACCTTAACTTCAGTCTGCATATGAAAGTCTACCTGAACCGGCGCACAGAAATTTGTCTGGGCGTTTACAGCGTCACCATGCAGAGTTACATTTATGCTGGTTCGGTGGTACTTTATAAAATCGAAAGCAGCGAAAATCCTCAGCCGCACGCCTTATCCATATACAAACACCTGCAAGAAATGAACAAGGTGCCCTCCGCGATCAAGGAATTCCTGTACAGGCGGGAAATGAGTTATATAAAGATTCCGGAGAGCATTATTTCATTGAGTACTTTGCAAGACAAAATCGACGATTTTAAAAAAAAATCGGACCGGGAAACGCTTTTTTTCGAACCCTCGGGAGTGCATATTTTTATTTCCACTCCTACTTTTTCTCTGCCCGACGACGGTTCCGAATATTTTGAAAGATATAACCGGATCCAACAAATGTTGAAAAAGACCGAGGATACATTTTCCTTTCTTGTTGAAACTGGCACCCTCGAACTCGATTATCCGGGCTCAAAAAGGCATACCAATAACAACCCCAAACGTGATTACAACGATATCCTGGAGTCCATTAAAAGGTCATCGATTTTTGTCCTGATTCTGCAGGAGCAGGTGACCTCCTTTTGCTTGGTGGAGCTCGGCCTGGCGCTGGCCTTTTCGAAAAAGATAATTGTGTATGGAAAAAAAGAAAACCTGCCCAAACGCTTGCCGAGCCTGCCTGACCTTATCAATTACATTAAGATAGAAGGAGAGGAAGATTTCGATAAAATTACGGCTTCCCTCGAGTTACACATCCTAGACTTCCTGAAATCAAAATTAACTTGACCTGAACATTGCCAGGTTAAAGATTTCTACTCGGAATAAAGCAAACATGAGTCATCTCGAAATTTTGGCCTGGCTAATAAATTATATTAGCCTCAAAGGGGTAGTGCCTTAAAAGTGTAGAACTCATAATGTTGCCTGGCCTCCCCCTCCCAAAAAAACTGGACAACTCTAAAGTAGAAAATTCGGGCTTGGTTTGACTTGCGACAAACACCTCGCCAGGCGTTTTCCATTCAGAGAACTATGAGGCCTAAAGTGGTTATATTCTTTCTGCCAGCCTTCTATTTTTTTCCGTTGCATCATTAAATGACAAGAACCAATTGGTGTTCAAACATTCATATCGAAAGCTATCATTAAAGGATTCAATAAACGGATTGTCAGTAGGTTTCCCAGGTCTTGAATAGTCCAAAGTTGCTTTGTTTTCATAAGCCCAATGGTCAAAAATTTTGCTGATAAATTCACTGCTATTGTCTACTTGTATTCGTGGTGGTGTTATCCCATAGGCCAGTTTGATTTCACCCATTATCCGTGAAACATCAATGCTTTTGATGGATTGGCCGATCCGAATTGTTAAGCAGTAGCGACTAAATTTATCCATTAAAGTTAACGCCTTGAATTTTCGCCCATCAAAGAGCTGATCTGCCACAAAATCCATTGACAAGCCTCAGTTAACTCGAGTCGATCTAAACGATGGGCACCATATTTGCTTCTTCTGGGTCTATTGTTTCCCAGGTTAAACCCTTCCTCCTTATAAATGCTGTAAATACGTTTGTGGTTGTCATTCCATTCTTCTCGCTTCAATAAGATCCAGTTCCGCCAAAAACCGTATCGGACGCGTACTTCTGCAATCTCTTTAATCCGCATTCTTATCGGTTTATCATCACGTCGGCTTGCGGTGCAATACCATATAGTACGGCTAAGGCCGATTAAATAACAAACTTTGTGCGAGGACACACGGTATAGGTCCTGAAGCCATTTATTTCGCCATTACCCTGGTCTCAAAACTTTTTTTCAGCAGCTCTAGAAGTATTAGTTTGTCCAGAGTCAGGTGAGCGACTAACTGTTTAGGCGAGCATTTTCTTCTTCAAGTTGCTGCAAACGCCTCAACTCAGAATCTCTACTTTAGAATGGTGTCGGCAAACGAGGGGTAGGACACATGATCTTCAAATCACAAGGTTTACATTTCCCATTGGCCCGTTTTAGAATTCAGACACCTTGAATTTTCCGGGCGGCACCATTTGGTTTATGTAACTCACGGGCATTAAAATCGACTCTACCCTCGCCGATAAAGCATCTTCGACGAACCTCTCAATCTTCTGTCTGGTCTTGCGGAAAGGGGTTCGAACACCAAGCTCAACCAATCGCAAGTTTGATTCATCCACACCCATTTCTTTTGAAACCTGCTCCTGGGTTTTCCCAGAAACCATACGAGCTATATAAAGCCGCTTAGCCAAAGATTCACTTTCCTGAAAAGGGACATATCTCAGGAACACAATAATCCTATTTGCAAACTTTGCAGTAGGCTGGTTTCGGTTCAGTTCCCAATTCGCCACCATATCAGTTGATGTTTTTAGAATCACTGCCACATCATGTTGAGACAGCCCACGGTCAAGCCGTATCGTTCTAAGGTGGTCTCCAAAGGTATTCAATTCAGCCGGATATGCCGGATTGGAGGGCCTTTTGCCCTTTAACTGAATTTGACAACTATGCAACGAACCCCTGCCCTTGTGGCTATTACAACCACCCGGACAAAGAATGCGTGTGCGGCCCGGGAGTGGTAAAGCGCTACGTTTCCAAAATTTCCGGTCCACTGCTCGACCGCATTGACCTGCACGTGGAAGTGACGCCCGTGAGTTACGATGAGCTAACCAACACCGAACGCGCCAAACTCGACAGCAAGGCGATCCGGGAGCGGGTACTGCAGGCCAGGGCGATTCAGGACGAGCGTTTCAAAGACCTCAAAGACGTGTACAGCAATGCCCAAATGCCCAGCCGGATGGTGCGGGAAGTGTGCCAGTTGACCCCAGCGGGCCTGACGCTGCTGAAGACGGCCATGGAGCGTTTACAATTGTCTGCACGGGCGTACGATCGGATCTTGAAAGTGGCGCGCACGGCAGCGGATTTGGCGGGCAGTGCGGATATTCGGATTGAGGATTTGGCGGAGGCTATTCATTATCGGAGTTTGGATCGGGAGGGTTGGGCGGGGTAGGTTTTTTTTATTAAGATTTCAGATTAATACTGATCAGGAAAAGAAAGCGTCCCACCCTAACCCGGTCTCATTCGAAAACACTCACCGAAAAACGACTTTTTGAATCCAGCAGATGCCGCACTTTGGCAAAACCTGACTGCCGGCCCAGGGCCTCAATTTCTTCCAGGTTATATTTCTGAGAAACCTCCGTTTGGACGACCTGTTTTTTCATGCTTACTAAAAAACTGTAGGTCGTGCCGCTAAGCGGGTTATAGGTAGGGTAGTGGTCGAAGGAATCGAGGTCAAAGTTGGCGCCCAGTTCCCGATTGATTCGTTCGAGCAGGTTCATGTTGAATCTTTTGGTGACACCTTTCGAGTCGTTGTAGGCACGCAGGATTGTTTTCGGGTTTTTCTTTAAATCGATGCCCACCAAAAGGATGTCGCCAGGCAGCATATTTGCCTTTATTTTTTTCAAAAAATCAACATCGGCGCCATTTTCAAAGTTGCCGATGTTGCTCCCCATGAACAAGATGATTTTCGGGATACTCTGGTCTATTTTGGAAAGGGTTTTGAAATAATCGCCCGGAACGGGTTTCACTGTCAAATCGGGCATACGGTTCTTCATCAGGCCGGCATTTGTCTCCAGTACATCCGGTGAAATATCGAGGGGGCAGTAAATGAAATTTCTACCCAGTGCTTTCAGCCTTTCGAGTAAAAAAATGGTTTTACTGCCATCGCCGGCGCCCAGTTCCACTACGTCAAATAATTCGTAGTCAAAACCTTCCACCAGTTTGGTACTGTGGCTTATCAAAATTTCCATTTCGGCTTCGGGCAAATAATATTCCTCCAGGTGCATGATTTCCTGAAAAATTCTGTCGCCTTTTTCGTCATAAAAATATTTGGAGGAGAGTTTTTTCAAGGGTTGTGACAAGCCAGAAATCACATCCGCCAGGAATTGTTGCTTAAAATCCATAGTTGTTTGTTTTTCGTCTATTTAGCCAGCCTGATACCGGAGAACATCCAGCGCAGCTGCGGGTGGAAAAAATTGCGATACGTGTGCCGGCTATGCCCTTCGGGAGTTGCTGCCGAAGCGCCGCGCAGTACATGCTGGTTCACCATAAATTTGCCGTTGTATTCGCCCAGTGCACCGGGTACTTTCGAGAACTTAGGGTAGGGCAAGTAGGCGCTTCCCGTCCATTCCCAGAGTTGCCCCCAGTGGAACAGGCCGGAAGCTGCTTCCCACTCAAATTCTGTCGGCAAGCGCATTCCTTTCCATTCGGCAAATGCAAATGCTTCAAAATAACTGATGTGCTGCACCGGCAAATCGGGGTTTACCGCCTCCAGGCCCCGGTAGTTGTAACAATGCCATTTGCCATTCACCTGGTGCCAGTAGAGTGGCGCATTGATCTTGTTGCTGTTCACCCAGTCCCAGCCCTCGGCGTGCCATAGGTTGAAGTTCTGGTAACCGCCGGCTTCAATAAACGCCATGAATTCGCCATTTGTCACCAGGCGGTTGGCAATTTTGAATGGCTGTAAATAGACCTTGTGAACCCCCAGTTCATTGTCAAAATGATAGCCTTCGCCCTGGTGCCCAATCGTGTAAATGGCTTCGGCCATCGGGATGAAATCGAGGGCCGGGCTTTCTGCTTTCGTCAAAAAAAGATCGCTTTCATAAGCAGGAAAAGTAGGTTGATGCCCCAGGATATACTTGATGTCGTACGCCAGCAATTCCTGGTGCTGCTGTTCGTGGTTGATGCCGACTTCGATCAAAAAAAGCAGCTCCTGGCTGGGCGATTGCCGGAGTAACCGGAGGAGATTGTCGGTCACATATTGCCGGTACTCATATACCTGCGCTACAGTGGGGCGGGTCATCAGGCCGCGGTTGGGACGCAGCACGCGCTCGCCTGCATTGTTGTAATAGCTGTTGAACAGGTAGGCAAAATCCTCGTCGTAAATTTTATATCCAGCCAGGTATGGCGCCAAAACGAACTGCTCAAAGAACCAGGTCGTATGTCCCAGGTGCCACTTTGGCGGCGACACATCCACGATGGGCTGCACCGAATAGTCCTCCAGCGCCAGAGGCGAGCAAATCGTCTCAGACAATTGGCGGGTAGCCCTGATCCTTTCTTCGGTTAGTGATTGGGTTTCTGTTTTTTCTTCGGGCGAAAAAGTCATGTCAGGTGTTTTAAAAAAGCGTTTGAACTTTCCAGTAAAAAAGACGCGGCAGCCGTGATGAAATCCTCGGGGTTTCCGAAATGGGAAATGGGCAAAACGGCGCCGGCCCAGGTTGTCGTCTCCCAGTAGCCGTGCTCCAGCGTTGGAAAACCGTGCGGATAAACCCGGCGGTCGTGCTGATAGAAACTGTTGTAGAAGTAGGGTTCGCCAATAACGTCTTTATCCGCGGGGGCAAAACCGGCATATTGCAGCAGTCCATTGCCATAATCGCAACAAATGCCCGTATCGAAATTGGAAGGCCAGATACGGACCTCGCTGCTTTGATTCAGCGTGGAAAGCGTTTGGGTTAGCACTTCGTTGGCGCCGGTGCGCAAGGTCATCCAAAGCTTTAGCGCATCCCCGTCGATGGGCCGCGCTATACGGTTTTCATCGAAACGCCCCGGGAACCGGAATTCAAGGCCATTGCTCAGATCGGGGGACTGCCCGATGTTGGCCGCAAGCACCAGTTCCAGATTGGCGAGCACCGCGTCATAGTCTTGGCTTTCAGTGGTCACATAAATGCTTTCGGCGGCGGAAATGATGGCGAATGATTTTTCATCAACATCAAATGCAGCAAAAAACGGTTTTTCTTTCCGTCCAAAACTCCGCCCCTCCAGGCGTCTCGTGCTGCTGTTCCAACGGAAATTGGCATAGCTGTAATCCGGTACAGGAGGTACCAACCTGTATCCGATTTGTCCTAAAATCCGCCCCCAATTGTGGAGGGTCTGGTCGCAGGCGATTAAATTTTCAATATCCATTTTTTACTATGATTACATTGATTTGCCCGGTCTGATTGCTACAAAAGCTTCATTTAAGATTATTGCAAACACATTTCAATCAAAACTGACCATAAAACAATACCTGAACGATGTGGAAAAATCAGATTATGCTGTTTTCATCCACCAGTGCGGAAAACCGCTGCATAAGCAGCCTGAATTTTGGATGAATATAGGCTTCGCAAAACTGGTTTCCCGCATTTTTCAAATAGTACTGCTGGTATTGCAGGCTGTTTTCCCTGAATGCTGCAAAAGGCAACACTTGTGTAATGATGGGTTTGTCAAATTCCGCCTGAAGCTGTTCCAGGGTTTGCGCCACGATTTCGGCTTGTCTATCGGAAAACGTGTATACTGCCGAGCGGTATTTCTTCCGCATCGGGTGTTCGGAAGTACAGCTATGGGTGTAGAGGTGGATGGCTGTCAAAGATTCCAGGTCAATCACCGTGGCATTAAAATGCACGATGACCGCTTCGGAAAAGCCCGTATTGTCGCCTTCCGAAGCGATCCATCCCTGCTCTACTTTTTCTACACCTTTAAGCACCTGGAAAACAGCTTCCGTGCACCAATGACACCCTCCACCAAAGCCTACGCTTGCCATCATTCTACAACTTCTACACCCCGCCAGAAGGCAACGTGGTCTTTGATGTGCATGGCTGCATCTTTTGGGTTCGGGTAGAACCATGCAGCGTCCTGGTTTTCGTTACCATCCACAATGATCGTGTAGTAAGACGCCAGCCCTTTCCAGGGACAGGTGGAGTGCCGGTCCGATGGTTTAAAAAATTCCATGTTGATGGAATCCGGCGGGAAGTATTGATTGCCCTCCACATTTTTGGTTTCATCACTCTCGGCGATTACCTGATTGTTCCAAATTGCTTTTGCCATAATGGTTCTGTTTTTTGTGTTGTTAAAAAATATTGACGCAGTTTCAGTCTGTAGTTAACCACAGGATGCTCCGGATTCCAAATGCAGGCAAAACCGGCAGCAGCCATAGTTCGTTAATTTCACAAACCCCCAACCGCATATGACCATACATCAAACCGGAATTGATCCTTGTACTTGATGTATTTTTCGAGTTGTTCGATATAAATCTGTTTGATTTCCGCAGCGCTCAAAAACCTGCTTTTGTGCATGCTCAATTCCGCTTTTGAAATGGCATCATTCATAATCACTTTGTATGCAATGCCCTCGTTGACCGTTATTGCCAAGGCCCTCACCTCTTCCGGGGGCAGATTTCGATCGTCCAGCTCATCTTCCGCCCTATCCTGGTATTCTGTACCCCAGTTTTCGGGGTCGTCGATTATTTCTATCAGAGATTTTGAATCAAGTTCCATTAAGTATTTACCTAAAGCCATGTTTTCCAGTTTTAAATGATTTCAAGAACGGAGTGTTAGCCTTGTTTTTATTTTTCAAAACCTGCTATTCCGAACAAGTCATACAATCCGGGTTTGCCTAAGGCACTTCCGGTCATTTCAAGCGGATGATTTTCCTGCCATTGTCATCCAACACAACCAGGCCGTGGTCGTGTTTTTCGGTAATCAGGGTTTGGTGTGCCGTTCGAACACTTTTCCTACCGACACATCGTAGGCGTCAAAGACTTCGGCTTTGCCGCGCTCCTTGGCTTTTTTGTGTTCCAGATGGGTATCCCATGCTTCAAAAGCGGCATCATCTTCAAATTCTACGATGACGACGTTTTCTCCGTCATCGCCTTTGTAGACTTTGTGTCCATTGTGTAGCCGTCTATTTTGGCGATATGGCCGGCCATCTGGCTGTAAAGGCTGTCAAACTCTGCTTTGAATTGACGGTTTACCTTGTATTTGAAAACTCCGACGATCATTTGCTGATGTTTTTAGTGTTGAAAAAACTTGATACCGGTTTTGAAAGGCTGATTTTTCCAGCCTGACATGTCGTTGGTCTGGTTCATGGTGTAACTACGGCTGTTAACTCCTTCAGCACAACATCGCTCCTTTTCCTGAGCGCTCTTTGCAGCCAGCCTTTATGTCCGGCGCCAAAAGTTATCAGAATCCGTTTGCCCTGTCCGGCGTATTTGTCGAGCGCTTTTTCCATAAGGGCAAAATGGGCCTGATTCATTTTTTCCCAGCCGCCTTTGCCCAAATCCCTCCCGAACGCATTTTCAAAAGCGGTCATTTGGATGTCGATGGCGTCGTCGAACGGCGCTGAGTTGACGATAAACGGATCGTACTCGTCGGCCGCCTTGCCCAGGATTTCATTTGTCTTCCGTACAGCATCCTGATACGCCTTCACATCGCTTGAACGGGCGGGGTTTTGGTAAATTTCATCCAGTTTCTTTTCCCTCGTTTTGGACAATGCCGCAGTCCAGGCGGAGGTGGGGATGATTTCAAATTTCAGTTTTTCAGAAAGGGGTATGATCACTTCCGAATATTCAGGGAATTGACTTACCCGGCTCTCCAGAATTATACTGTTCTGTTTCCATTGTTCGAGGGCTATCGGCAGGCGGTCGGGTGGTATTTCGGCGAACAACAGATCGGGGTCTATCTCCGTGATGATTCTCCGCAACACCTGAAGGCTGTACGATTTATACTCAAAATGCCCGCTGTGTATGGTGCCCAGTACGATGACCTCGTTTTTCTTTGGTTCGTCCATTGCTTGTTCAATTTTGAGTGTCGACATCCAGTGCCTCAATTTTTGTCTTCAGTTCTTCAATGGAATTGAATAGAATGACGGGAAAACTCCCGTGGTCTTCCCCGCAGATTTTGCAACGTATACCCATTGTTCTATCCGCCGGTATACGCTCAAAATCAGGAGAAAGGTTATAGGAAATGCGGTGCAGAATCAGGTTTTTGTAGAACCTCTTGTCCTCAGGTGTCACATGGGAGTTCGAGATTCGGTCAATCAGCAATTCGGCACTTTTGATGATGCTGCGGAACTCTTTGACGCCTGTATCGGCGCCGTGCATATGGTCGTCGTGCGGGTCGGCATCCGACACCAGGAGGTGATCAACAAAATGGGTAAGCGCGATCGTGCCCTTGTATACGGTCGCATAGCCCCGCCGTCCGGCCTCGTCAAACTGTTTATCCTCGTAAGGGAAAGATTCGATGCTTCTTTCAAACAAGTGGTACAGCTCCGAGATATGCTCCAGTTCCCGTTGAATTTTACTGTCCTGTTTTGCTTCTTCGATCTGTACCGAGAGCAGGTTGTTGGCTTCAATCTGATCGGTAAGTGCGATATAAAGCAGAACTGAGCCGACCAGCGACAGCACCGGCGAGGTGATGCCTCCTATGGTATCGCCAAGCAAGCCGGTGTGGCCCAACGTATCGCCTGGCAGATCGAACAGGAACACGATGGCTGGGAATACAAATGTGGTGATGATGCCGATGCCGAGCACCCATTTCGAAATCTGTTTTTTGTCCTTTTTCTGGCGCACGTCTATATTTTTTTGTCCATTATTTTCCAGGCTGTCGCTATGTCTTTTCTGTACATTTCGACTTCGCCGACTGCATTTGTCGGGAGGTGTTTGAGCCAGTTCAGTTGCCTTGGGCTTAAAAAGCTTTCAGGATCTTCGCGGTAGGGTATCGCCCGATTGATTTTTGTGCGCTGTGCCCTGCTCAACGGCAAATATTTAAAGGGTGTCTTTCTCAAATAATACTGAGGCTCTTTATCGGTGCGGTAATTGCCGTTTTCCACCATAAAAAAGCCTTCTTTGAGGGCATATTTTTTCAAGACAGCGAGCGCGGTTATTTCCGAATCGAAGTAGATTTCAACCACTTCTTTATGTCGAATCCAGCCTGCTTCGGATGAAATGACAGCAGGGTGCTGTGCCATCGTTGTTTCACCCGACCAAAAGCAGGGTGTCTCGAAATATACTTTCTCCGCATAGCTGTTATCTATTTTAATATCGCCTTCGAGCAGTTTGAAATATTCAGGCAAAGCCCCTTCCGTTTTAAGCAGCACTTCTCTGATTTTGTTGTACATCGAGAGCGGGCGGTAGCTGTTCGCCAGTTTTGGTACGATGTTGTTCCCGGATTTGTCTAAAAAATAAGTGACGGGGTTGTTCCAGGCCAACTCGTTGAACTGCCTCAAAATTTCTGCGTCCCTGCCCGGTTTATTGTTGAAAATAGCAAGGGGTACGAACTTCTCCTCGATGATTTCGACCATGAGCGGGTGGCTCAAAACCTCCGCCCCGAAGTTGACGCAAGTGGAGCAACCGGGCACCTCTTGAAATTGCAACAAGATGGGTTTACCGGTACTTTCGCTTTCCTGCAAAGCATCGTCGTAGTCCCTGAACCAGGCGACGCGGCCCAGTTCGGGGTGTTGATTTTGCGATCTTGCTGCATTGGGATGTGTCATTTTTTTACTCCTTGTTTTTTGAATATTGACTTGATTTCCAAGTTCTTCTTTGGTCCGTAGACCATATAAACAATTGAAAACTCATCCTCTTTTTGGAAAACATATTGTCCATGGTAGGTGTCTTCCACGCAGTGGTGCTCCGTACCTACATACAGGCCTTCCTCGTTTTGGGGCAGCAGGGTTTGGTACAATTTCCGTTTGCTGATACCATCGTCAAAAAATATTTGTATCATTTCATCCACGAGGCGAAAAATATAATTCCGCCGAAAAGCGATTTCTTTCCGGTTGCCGCATAAATTCAGGACGCCATTTTCGCGGTAAAATAATTGGTCGTTTTCGCCTTCCATTTTTTCAAAAACGGCTTCCCCACTTGCTGTAAAGAACATCTCTGCCGCATGATCGCTGAGGGTGCGGGCAAACCGCCACGTCCCTTCCAGGTTATTAAATATATGCCTGGCATTGGCCTGTCCGGGCGTTATCATTGTCATTCCAGTATCGTTTTAATTTCTTGTTGCAAAGCAGGTACTACCGTTTCCCTGAACCAGGGGTTTTGGGCCTGCCAGCGAAAGTTTAGGGGCGAGGGGTGCACCAGCGGAAAATAGTGCGGTAAATATTCCTTGTAAGCCCTCACCGTCTCTGTCAGGTTCTTTTTCTGGCGGCCGGCCAGATAAGACTCCATGGCATATTGCCCGATAACCAGTGTCAGTTTCAAGTTGGTCAATTGGTTCAGAATGCGCTCGTGCCATTGTGGTTTGCATTCCGGTCGGGGTGGGGCATCACCGCTGCCTTTTTCATGGCTGCCCGGAAAACAAAACCCCATCGGCATCGTGCCGATTAAGTCCGTATTTGCAAACTGATCTTTGGTCACACCCAGCCATTCCCGCAATGTGTCGCCACTTTTATCTTCCCACGGGATACCCCGGTCATGCACTTTTTGCCCTGGCGCCTGCCCGATGATTAAAATGCGGGTGTTTTCAGCTACCGCTAAAATGGGCTTTGGCGGATTGGGCAAGCTGGCAGCACAAGTCTGGCAGTTGCGCACTTCTTTCAGCAATTGCTCCAAATTGTCTTCTTTCAAAATCATATATTTTAGACCCGTGAACTGAGACGACAATCTAAACGAACTGCAATCCATAAATGGACAGCATATAAATCAATAGGGCTCCCACGAATCGAGGCCCATACCCCAAAACCGCTTTGGAGCTTTTATAACCATCCCCAATGTGAAAATCATGGTCAAAATGCTGGACAAAGAGGTGAGGAACAAATCCCCCTTTCCTGCCATGGGCAATAATGAGCCATCGTTGATAATACTGGCGATAAGGAACAGAAGGGGCAAAAATGAATTCCCACCGAAAATGTCGCTGATGAGAATGTTGTAATTTTTTGTCCTGACAAATTCCAGTCCTCCCGAAATTTCCGGCAGTGCGGTAATGACAGCCAATATGGTTGCTCCGAAAATAATGCCTGAAACATGGTAATGTGCTGCAATGATTTCGCTGGTTTCGGCAAGAATATAGCCAAAGACGAGGA
>JALHPW010000030.1 GCA_022842255.1 Saprospiraceae bacterium
ACCGTACAATCTGAAAAACTGGGGAGTTTTGACAACAACGAGGCTGTAGAAGTCCTGGAAACCAAAAATGTGAACAACGACCGGGAAGCGATATTGACAAAACCGATTACCGTAAAAGGCAGTGGCGGTGAGGTGAATTTGCCAAAAGGGAAAGCGGTAGTCATTGAGGAATATCAATCGGAACGGAACTATTATTTGGTTACGTACCAAGACCCTCAAAAAGGCAAATTAACCGCTGAAATTGATGCGAGTGCCGTAGAAACCATTACCTATTCTACCTGGTACCGAGTACAGCGCTCCAATGGGGAAACAGGATGGGTACTTGGTAAGTTTTTGAAAATCAATTGATTTAACCCCATTCGTCTTCAAAAAACAGACATCCAATGACGACCAATGACCAATGACAACAACTGACAAATAACCACCATGGCACAACTCACCAGAAAAGAAATCGAAGAAATCCTGGCCCGAAAGCCGGAGAGCAGATATAAATATTTTATCCGAACGGTGGCTGCGGAGGAAGAGGTTTGGGGGTTAGCGGATGAGGAAGGTTGGTTGATGTTGGAGATAGAGGGCGAAGAGGGGGATGCGTTGGCGGTGTTTCCCAATCCTGAGTTTGCGGAGATTTTCAAAAAGGAGGGGGAATTTGATGAATTTCAGGTAGAACCCCTGGATTTATATGAATTCTTCGAGTGGCTAGAAGATTTTCAGGAACAGAAAATGAAGGTGGCAGTGTTCCCAACGCCTAATTTTCAAAGTGCAGTGATGCGTCCGGAGGTTGTTCGGGAAGATTTTGAAACGGAATTTGCAAAAGAAAAAGAGTAACTCTCAGGTACGCCGGAACGCTGTTCCGGCATAATTTAAAGTCGGAACAGCGTTCCGATGTACAAAATAGCCGGAACAGCTTTCCGGTATAATTAAAAGTCGGAACGCTGTTCCGACGTACAAAATAGCCGGAACAGCGTTCCGGCATACACAAAATGACACCAACAGAAATAACCACGATTTTTAAAAAATCCGGCGAAGAGCGCCTCGCCCTATTCGTAAGCACCGTTGCCAAAACCCAATCGGTGTTTGGCATCTCTGACGACGAAGGTTGGGCCTTGCTGGGCGATAATGACGACACGGACATCCTGCCGCTTTTTCACGACGCAGATTTGGCCGAGACTTTTCGCAAATCCGCAGGTTTTGAAGGGCATGAGATTGAGGAGGTTGAAATGGAAGAACTGCTCGAATGGCTTCAGGAGTTGGACGAAGACGGGGCCATGGTGGCCGTCAACCCCAATACACATTTTGAAGGAGCCATCGTGGAACCTGCGCAGTTAATGGCAGATTTGATTGGTAACTAAATTTTTACCGCAGAGGCGGAGAGCTTTTGGTTGAAGAAAGTATCATCATTGAGTTAAAAGCAGTGGAAACGATGTTGCCAATATTTGACGCTCAACTAATCAGTTACCTGAAATTGGCAGACAAAAAAGTGGGAATTTTGATAAATTTCAATGTGCCACTTTTGAAAGATGGATTTAAAAGATTTGTGAATAACTTTTAAGATTCACCGCGGACACGCGGAGGCGCAGAGGATAAAAACTCCGCGCCTCCGCGCCTCCGCGGTAAAAAACTATGGCAAGGAAATTACTCTTAGAACACGCCCAAGTCGAGGGCATCAACACCTACGAAGTGTACCGCAAAAACGGCGGTTACCGCTCCGTGGAGAAGGCTTTGAAAACCATGTCGCCCGACGAAGTGGTGGAAGAAGTAAAAAAATCCGGTCTTCGCGGTCGCGGTGGCGCAGGCTTTCCGACCGGGATGAAATGGTCGTTCCTCGCTAAACCCGAGGGGGTGCCGCGCTACCTCGTCTGCAATGCCGACGAAAGCGAACCGGGTACGTTCAAGGACCGCTACCTGATGGAAAAAATCCCGCACCTGCTTATCGAGGGTATGATTACCTCCTCATATGCCTTGGGTGCGAACACCTCCTATATCTACATCCGTGGGGAGTATTCCTGGATTTTGTTTATCCTCGAAAGAGCCATCGCAGAAGCGTACAAGGCTGGTTGGCTGGGCAAAAACATCCTGGGCTCTGGCTATGACCTTGATTTGCACGTCAACATTGGCGGCGGTGCGTATATCTGTGGCGAAGAGACCGCCCTGATTGAGAGCTTGGAGGGCAAACGTGGCAACCCGCGTATCAAGCCGCCCTTCCCGGCTGTGAAAGGCCTCTGGCAGAGTCCAACGGTGGTAAACAACGTAGAAACCATCGCAGCGGTTGTGCCCATCGTCAACGATGGCGGTGACGAATACGCCAAAATAGGCATCGGCAAAAGCACCGGCACAAAACTGATTTCTGCCAGCGGGAACATCAACAAGCCTGGCGTGTACGAGATTGAAATGAACATCACGGTCGAGGAGTTTATCTACTCCGACCAATGGTGCGGTGGCATCAAAAACGGCAAAAAACTCAAGGCCTGTGTGCCAGGAGGTTCTTCTGTACCCATCCTCCCCCACTTCCTGGTTTGCAAAACAGCTGCGGGTGAAGACCGGATGATGACGTATGAAAGCCTTTCCGATGGCGGTTTTGCAACGGGTTCGATGCTCGGTTCGGGTGGTTTTATCGTGTACGACGAAACCCAGTGCATTGTGCGCAACACCTGGAATTTCGCCCGGTTCTATGCGCATGAGAGCTGCGGACAATGTTCGCCATGCCGCGAAGGCACGGGCTGGATGGAAAAAGTACTGCACCGCATGGAAAACGGCGCAGGCAAGATGAGCGATATTGATCTCTTGAACGATGTCGCCAAAAAAATTGAAGGCAATACGATTTGTCCACTCGGCGATGCAGCAGCCTGGCCAGTAAGCGCGGCGATCCGGCACTTCCGGGAAGAGTTTGAGTGGCACGTGAATGAGCCTAGGGCTTGTTTGGAGCGGAATTATGGGTTGATTGGGGAGAAGGTGGCAGCAACTCTGTAATGAGGCGAGGAGTTGGGTGAAATGGAATGGACGAGACGAAAGTAACCGCCTGAAATTGAAATGTCCTAACAATATCAAGGTATAAAATGCATCATTCCAGTTTTCGGTTTTTTAACATTATTTCTGCTATTTGGATGCGATGACACAACTAGTGTTGATGGAGTTGTTCTAAATGCCAGAACTGGAGAACCGATAGAAGGAGCGACTGTGTTGATCACATATACTTACAATATTGAACAAGACAATACAGAGAAAGGTGGCAAGTATTTAAAGACGGATTCAAATGGGAAATTCAGTTTTTCACGTAAAAACATTTATCAATCTGGAATAGATGAGGTTTCCGCAATTGGTTTTGCAAGTAAGTATCGCGTACCCACTGAAGATAACGAACATAATTCGATTGCAATCGAATTAAATCCCATGGACGGAGTGTTAAAAATCCAAATCGAGAACATTTCAGGAATTCATGATTCAATGTACGTTTTTGCGCAGAATGAATGCAACTATTTTGCCTATACGTACGGAGGAATACAAAAAGCCAAAATCTATCCACTTTACCTTCCAATTGGAGGAAAGCATATCGAGTATTTTCCAACTTGTAGAGAAATGTTCACGCATATAGGTTGGCAACATGAGAATATCTTGGTATTTGAGCCTAAGGATTCAATTATGATTAGTGCAGCAGATACCACAAGTTATTCAATCACCTACTGAAAACAAACCTAATAAAAACGACCCTCGCAAATTACACAGCGCAATAAAATGGCAAAAGTTACCATAGACGGACAAACCATAGAAGTCGCCGACGGCACCACCATCCTGAACGCGGCACGCCAGATTGGCGGCGAACTCGTGCCGCCAGCCATGTGCTATTATTCCTCGCTGAAAGGCTCGGGCGGTAAATGCCGCACCTGTCTTGTACGTGTCACCAAAGGCTCGGAAAAAGACCCTCGCCCCATGCCCAAACTCGTGGCATCTTGCCAAACGATGGTCATGGACGGCATGGAAGTGGCCAGTAAGAGCGATTCCACCGTGACCGAAGCCCGCGCAGCGGTGACGGAATTCCTGCTCATCAACCACCCGCTCGATTGCCCGATTTGCGACCAGGCCGGGGAATGCCATTTGCAGGACCTGGCGTTTGAACACGGCAAATCCAGCACCCGCTACGAGTTTGAACGCCGTACGTTTGAGAAAATCGACATCGGTCCGTACATCAAGCTCCACATGACCCGCTGTATCATGTGCTTCCGTTGCGTGTTTGTAGCCAACCAGCTCACCGAGCAGCGCGTCCACGGCATCATCAACCGGGGCGACCATGCGGAAATCAGCACCTACATCGAGAAAGCAATCGATAATGATTTCAGTGGTAACGTAATTGACGTCTGCCCCGTAGGCGCACTTACCGACCGTACCTTCCGCTTCAAAAGTCGGGTGTGGTTCCTCAATCCGATGGATGTACACCGCGATTGCGAAAACGAAAAATGCAGTGGGAAAGCTGTGGCCTGGATGTATGGCGGTGAAATATACCGCGTTACAGCCCGCAAGGACAAGTACGGCGAGGTGCACGAATTCATCTGCAACACCTGCCGTTTTGAGAAAAAAGACAAGTCGGATTGGGTGATTGAGGGTGCCCGCGACCTCGACCGCCACTCGGTGATTTCGCAAAACCATTACGAGCACGGAGAGTTGACCGTGCGCTAACTCCTCGACCAGATGAAAGCATCTGTGAAAACCATTTTGACCAATTCTGTTGGAAAAATTACCACCGAAGCGGTCAAAGTCAAAACCGAAAAAGAAGGCTTCAAGACAATTCCGGTAGCAGACATAATAGCTGTCAAATCACAGTTGAAACGCAAGTATGTCTATACAGTGATTTGTTTTGTTTTTGGCTTGGCAGCCTTGTTTGTGACCATAATGGACGGACGACCTACAATTGGCGGATTAACGGTTCCAATTGTCCTGGGGATTGCCGGTATTGCGAATTTGCTTGGGTATTACACCATTGAAATTCATACACAAACAGCGATTGTCAAACTGGAAGATGTAGAATTCAACAAATTGAAAGACGGACGAGCCTTTATTGAAAAACTTGAAAAATTGATTGCCACCCAAAACCAAACGTCAGCCTGAACTACGAATAAAATGAGCCTTATCTTACTTTTCAGCCTCGGCTTTATCATCGAAAAAGCCGTTCTCATCATAGCCCTGTTTGCCCTTACCCTCGGGGTAGCGGCATATTCTACCTATGGCGAGCGCAAAATAGCGGCCTTTTTCCAGGACCGTCTCGGACCGAGCAATGCAGGGCCTTGGGGACTACTTCAGCCCCTCGCCGACGGGGTCAAGATGTTCACCAAGGAGGACTTTGTTCCCAATCAGTCCGAGCGCTGGTTGTATATCCTGGCGCCTGGCGCGTTTATTTTCGTCGCGTTGATGGCTTCGGCGGTCATTCCTTGGGGCACAACGCTCACCTTGGGCGGACTTAACTGGAACCTGCAAGTGACGGATGTGAACATCGGGATCTTGTACGTGGTAGGTTTGGCATCCCTTGGGGTGTACGGCATCATGCTGGGGGGCTGGGCTTCCAATAACAAGTTCTCGCTTTATGGGGCCATACGTGCCAGTTCGCAGATGATTTCTTACGAATTGGCTATGGGACTCTCCATTATTGCCATTGTTATGTTGAGCGGCTCTTTGAGCCTCAAAACCATTGTGGACCAACAGGCAGGCATGTGGAACGTAGTGTACCAACCACTAGGGTTTATCCTGTTCCTCACCTGTGCCCTGGCTGAATGCAACCGCGCCCCGTTCGACATGGCGGAGTGCGAAACCGAATTGATTGGTGGTTACCACACGGAATACAGCGCGATGAAACTGGGCTTCTTCCTCTTTGCCGAGTACATCAATATGTTTATTTCCTGTACGGTGATATCCTGCTTGTACTTTGGGGGCTACCACTTCCCGGGGCTCGACCCGAACTGGCTGGGCGGACTGATGGGCCCAATCATCCTTTTGAGCAAATCCTTCTTTTTCATCTTTGTTTTCATGTGGATCCGCTGGACCCTCCCGCGTTTCCGTTATGACCAATTGATGCACCTGGGTTGGAAATCTCTCATTCCACTGGCGATTGTGAACATGATGCTGACGGGGGCAGGAATCCTGTTTTTCGGCAAATAATTGACCACATTCAACCACATTGACCACATTCATAGAATTGACCACATTAGCAAATTCATCATATGCAACTCACACAACGCTCGAAAAATGTCGTCAAGAAGGAAATGACCTTCCTTGAACGCATTTATTTGCCGGCCATCGCCAAAGGGATGTGGACGACCCTCAAGCACTTTTTTAGAAAATCGAACACGGTTTCCTATCCAAAGGAACAGCGTGAGTTCGCGCCCGTTTACCGGGGCTGGCACGTGTTGAAACGCGACGAACAAGGCCGGGAAAACTGTACTGCCTGCGGACTTTGCGCTGTGGCTTGTCCGGCAGAGGCCATCACCATGGAAGCTGCCGAGCGTGAACGGGGTGAAGAGCATCTCTACCGCGAGGAAAAATACGCTGCGGTGTACGAAATCAACATGTTGCGTTGCATATTCTGTGGGCTTTGTGAAGAAGCTTGTCCGAAAGAGGCCATTTTCCTGACCGACCGGATTGTGCCGAGCGATTATGCGCGCCAGTATTTTGTGTTTGGCAAAGATATGCTCGTAGAAGGCGTTGAGCCGGACAAGCGTGTTGACGTAACCGTGCGGCAGAAACACATCACCGAGAAAAACACACAACCCGCTTAAAAATCAATCCAGTTTAGCACCAGCAAAACGACTGACCAACATGGTTTTACCGATATTCTTGACCCTCGCTGCTATCTCTATTCTGACCGCACTGCTCATGGTGCTGTCCAAGAATCCCGTGCACAGCGTATTGTACCTCATCCTGACCTTTTTTGCCATTGCAGGGCAGTATATTTTGCTCAATGCGCAGTTCCTCGCGGTGGTGCACATCATCGTGTACGCGGGGGCAATCATGGTATTGTTCCTATTTGTATTGATGTTGCTCAACCTGAGCAAAGAAACAGAACCTCAAAAGTCAGCGATGTGGAAACTCAGCGGTGGCATTGCGGCCGGCATGCTGCTGGTCACCCTGGTTGGTGCCTTGCGGGGCGGAATTGAAGTGACTATTCCAGAAAATGCCAGTGGAAAGGTCGGTCTGGTAGAAAACCTCGGCATGGTGCTGTTTACAGATTTTGTGGTGCCTTTTGAAATTGCCGGGATTTTGTTTTTGGCGGCGATGGTAGGGGCTGTTTTGGTTGGGAAACGGGATTTGCAAGTTTAGAGGTGCGAGGTGCGAAGTGCGAGGTGGGATTTACGAAGTGCGATTCCCACTTGAATCTGAATCAATATTTGAACATTAAACATCGAAAACGATGCTAGAATCCATACGTTCCATCCCCATTGACTACTACGTTTACCTCAGCACCGTGCTGTTTGTCATCGGTGTGTTCGGGGTGCTCATCCGCCGTAACGCCATTGTGGTGCTGATGTGCATCGAGCTCATGCTCAATGCCGTGAACCTGTTGTTGGCGGCTTTTTCCACTTACCTCTCCGATGCGCAAGGACAAATCATGGTGTTTTTCATCATGGTGGTGGCTGCAGCTGAAGCAGCGGTGGGATTGGGCATCCTGGTCATGATTTACCGAAACACAAAAAGCACGGATATTTCTTTGCTCGATAACCTAAAGAACTAATGATGAATGATAAATGATGAATGATGAATGTTGGCATGTAGCCCGCACTTCGTTATTCATAATTCATCATTCATAATTCATCATTTTGGAATAATGAATTCACTGATACCACTAATACCCTTTTTGCCGCTCATCGGCTTCGCGATCAACGGTTTGTTCGGTAAGCGCCTGAGCAAAACAGCCGTCGGCGTCATCGGCTCCGGCACTTTGCTTGTTTCGTTCATTTTGAGCGTGATGTGCTTCAACCAGGTTGCGGCTACCGGCCCGATTCAGGTGACGCTATACAACTTCTTTACCGTAGGCAACCTGAGCGCCGATTTTGGTTTTCTCGTAGACCAACTCTCGGTCTGGATGATGCTGATTGTAACGGGCGTGGGTTTCCTGATACACGTGTATAGCATTGGTTATATGCACGATGATGACGGGTTTTGGAAGTTTTTCGCCTACCTCAACCTGTTCATTTTCTCGATGCTGTTGCTCATCATGGGCGACAATTTCCTGATGCTGTTTTTCGGCTGGGAAGGTGTGGGGCTTTGCTCCTACCTGCTCATCGGGTTCTGGTACACGAATAAAGAATACGGCAAAGCGGCGCGTAAAGCGTTCATTATGAACCGTATCGGCGACTTGGGTCTGCTGTTGGGGATGTTCATGATTTTCCAGAATTTCGGAAGCCTCAACTTTGGGGAAATCTTCGCAGCCCTGCCAACGGTGCGTCTCGAAGCAGGTGTGGTGACCACGATCTGCCTTCTGCTATTCATCGGCGCGATGGGTAAAAGTGCCCAAATCCCGCTCTATACTTGGTTGCCCGATGCCATGGCGGGCCCAACGCCAGTATCCGCACTGATCCACGCGGCCACGATGGTAACGGCCGGTGTGTACCTCGTGGCACGTTGCCACCCGCTCTACAATCTCTCCCCGGATGCCATGCACTTTGTGGCCATCATTGGGGTTGTTACCTGCATTTTCGCCGCCATCATTGGTTTGCGGCAAAACGATATCAAAAAAGTGCTGGCCTATTCTACCGTGTCGCAATTGGGTCTCATGTTCGTTTCCCTGGGCATGGGCGCGTATGCCAGCGCGATGTTTCACGTCACTACTCACGCGTTTTTCAAGGCGCTTTTGTTCTTGGCAGCGGGCAGCGTGATCCACGGCATGGGCGGAGAGCAAGACATCCGCAATATGGGTGGACTGCGTAAAGCGATGCCTGTAACATTCTGGGTATTCCTGATTGGTACGATGGCGATTGCCGGTTTCCCGTTGTTGTCGGGCTTTTTCTCGAAAGACGAAATCTTCGCCTTCACTTACGCCCACGGCGGCGGCTGGTGGTGGGGTTTTGCGGGTTTGGGCGCGATGTTTACCGCGATTTATATGTGCCGCTTGTTGTACGTGACCTTTTTTGGGGAATTCCGCGGTACCCACGAACAAGCACATCATTTGCATGAGAGTCCAAAGGTGATGACCGTGCCGCTCATGATTCTAGCGGTGTTGTCGATAGTGGGTGGTTTCCTGAATACGCCACACTTCCTGCACCTGGGCAACGAACAATGGTTGGCGCACTGGTTCAGCAGCGTCATTCCGCTCAACGAAATGCACCTGGAGGCCAGCACCGAGTGGGGTTTGATGATTTTCACTACCTCCCTTGCCGTGGTAATCATCATCGTGACCTACTTTATTTATGGAAAAACTTCGAACCTGCCGGTAGCCGATTCGGCGCAGGGCGGTTTGACCCGATTGGTGGCCAACAAGTTCTACGTGGATGAGATATACGATTTCCTTTTCGTGCGCCCGCTGGAAAAGCTGTCCAAGATGTTCCACTACTACGTTGATATCCAAGCCATTGACGGAATTGTAAACGGCGTGGGCACGGGTATACAACAGCTGGGGGCACAGTTCCGGAAATTACAAAACGGCAACATTGAATACTATCTGCTTGGCATGGTGGCGGGCGCGGTGTTGTTGATGCTGACTATGTGGGTGTGATTGATGGATGTTATCGAAATAATTTTACTACAACACGACTAACCGACTTCTATGTCACTGATTTTCATACTCATACCCTTTATCGCTTCGGCGATTTTGTTGCTCCTGCGACCTGCTGGGTTGTCGCGTCACCTGGCATTGGTTGCCTCCTTGGCCAACCTGGTTGCTACGGCTTATTGCCTGACTTGTGATTACAGCCAAGGCATGAACTGCACGTTTTCGGTGCCCTGGGTGGCCTCGGCGGGCATTTCGTTTAGCCTCGGCATGGACGGCATCACGCTTATCATGCTGGTGCTGACCAACCTGTTGGCGCCACTCATCGTGTTGTCGAGCTGGGGCAAAGCTTTCGAAAACGAGCCACGTTACTACGGACTTCTGCTGATGATGCTGGGCGCCTTAAACGGGGTTTTCCTTGCGCAGGACGGTCTGCTGTTCTATGTTTTTTACGAACTAGCGCTCATCCCGATTTACTTCATCTGCGCTATTTGGGGCGGACAAGATCGGATACGGATTACCTTGAAGTTTTTCATCTACACCTTTGTTGGCTCGCTGTTCATGCTGGTTGCACTGTTGTGGGTATATCTGCAAACGAACGTAAATGGTCAGCACTCCTTTGCATGGGCCGATCTCGTCGCCGTACCGCTGTCGCCCGAAGCCGCCAATTGGGTCCTGCTGGGCTTTTTCTTGGCTTTTGCGGTTAAGATGCCTGTGTTCCCCTTGCATACCTGGCAGCCTGACACCTATGTGACGGCGCCTACGGGCGGAACGATGTTGCTTTCGGGTATCATGCTCAAAATGGGTACTTATGGGGTCATTCGCTGGATGATTCCGCTGGCACCGGAGGCCATGCATACTTTGAACCCGATTTTCATTTCATTGGCCGTGTTCGGCATTTTGTACGCAAGTATCATCGCGGTCAAACAATCGGATATCAAACGTCTGGTAGCTTACTCTTCCATTGCCCACGTCGGATTGATTGCGGCCGGGATTCTGGCCTGGAACAAGGCGGGGGTACAAGGTGGTATTATCCAGATGCTCAACCACGGTATCAATGTGGTGGGTTTGTTTTTCATTGTGGACATGTTGGAACGCCGTCTTGGCACCCGTTCTTTGGCCGACATGGGTGGGATTGCAAAATCGGCACCGAAGTTTGCCGCACTGTTCATGATCATTGTACTGGGCTCTGTGGCCGTACCGCTTACCAACGGATTCCCTGGTGAATTTCTATTGCTGAACGGCGTTTGGAACTATAATTTCTGGTTGGGTGTGTTGGCCGGATTGACCATCATTTTTGGCGCAGTGTATATGCTTCGGGCGTACGGGTTGGTGGTTTTTGGCGAAGCCAGGCCCGAGACGGCCAATTTTGAAGACGTAAATCCGCGGGAGTTCTTGGTATTGGGGATCATTGCGGGATTGGTGATTGTGTTCGGCTTTTTCCCACAGTCGATTCTTGGACTGACTGAAATGAGCGTTGACCGGATTTTGGGTGCGGTACAACTTTGATAAAATTACCGCGGAGACGCTGAGGCGCTGAGCAACCTAAAAACAATAACGCTGCGCCTCTGCGTCTCCGCGGTGAACTATAAAAAAATGGACTTTCAACTACGCGACCACGACCACATCCCCCTCAACAACCTCCTGAAACTACTCAATCTGGTAGAAACAGGTGGTGAGGCAAACATCCGAATCTCGGATGGGGAAGTGAAAGTGAATGGCGCTATAGAAACCCAAAAACGCAAGAAACTTCGCCCCGGCGACGTGGTAATTTTTCAAAAGACGACCATCACAATATCCTAACACCCACTTCTTCGCCAAGACTACGGCGGGTTAACCAAATCCATAAATCCCCAAATCAACGAATCACCAATTAGACATGACCGCACTACTCATACTCTTTCTTACGGCCATTGCCGTTTTGTTTGTCGGGCTCAAATACCGCTCTCTCTTGCAGCCGCTTGCATTGATCGGCACGCTGTTGGCGCTTGGCGCAACAGGTTACGACCTATTTGGTCCTGGATTTGGTTGGGGCGCCGAGTACGCTTCCATGTTTCGGTTCATGCCTTTTGCCGATGCGTTCTCCGGAGTAGCGATTTTGGCCACGGCCCTTATCATCGGACTTTCTGGATGGGGTTTTCGCAACTTGAATTCCACCTTGGGCGACCATTATGCGCTGATTTTGTTCAGTTTGTGTGGGGCGCTCATCATGTTCTCGTACACCAACCTGACCATGTTGTTTTTGGGGATTGAAATCCTCAGCATCCCGCTGTATGTCTTGGCCGGTAGTCGCCGGGACGACCCCGCTGGAAACGAAGCGGCCCTCAAATACTTCCTCATGGGTGCCTTCGCCACAGGTATTTTGCTGTTTGGCATGACCCTCGTGTATGGCGCTACCAGCAGTTTTGATTTGGCATCCATTAGCCGCGCCATTGGCAATGGCGACCAAATGCCAAGCATGTTGAAAGTGGGCATCTTGTTGATGATCATGGGGTTGAGCTTTAAGGTATCGGCCGTGCCGTTCCATTTCTGGGCTCCCGACGTGTACCAGGGGAGTCCAAACTTGGTAACCGCCTTCATGGCCACCGTGGTAAAAACAGCGGGCTTTGCAGCGTTTTATCGTTTGTTCGCGATTGCTTTTCCGGGTGCGGAGGGCTTTTGGAGTGTGCCGGTGGCCATCATTGCCGCACTCACCATGACTGTTGCCAATGCGACCGCCCTTTTCCAAAAAGACTTCAAACGCATGATGGCTTATTCGAGCATTTCCCACGCAGGGTATTTGCTGCTGGCCGTGTTGGCGATTGGAACGGAAGGCGCTGACCGCGCTTTGTTATTCTACACGCTCACGTATTCCTTGGCAACAATTTGTGCGTTCGGCGCCTATATCGCGGTAGCCGAACAAAGTGGTGACGGCTCTTTCTCCGCTTTCAACGGCTTGAGCACAAAACAACCTTTGCTGGCTGCCGTTTTGGCCCTTTCCATGCTCTCCTTGGCGGGTATTCCACCATTGGCAGGCTTCTTTGGCAAATACTTCCTGTTCACAGCAGCCTTTGCCAAATACCCTTGGTTGATTGTGCTGGCTGTAATCAACTCAGCCATTTCGATTTACTACTATTTCAAGATCATCATCGCGATGTACTTCACTCGTTTATCCGCCGAGGATTCAGCAGAGGCAGATGCACCCAATGGAATTGTACTTCCTGCTGGTGTACGTTGGGCGGTTATGTTGGGGTTGTTACTCATTGCGTTGTTAACTTTGGCTCCAGGAAGCGTGTACGGATTGATTTAGACATTCCCCAAAAAAGGGCGCTTAGTCAGAACTCAAAATCTGCTATTTTCATCTCCAGCAATGTTTTTCAGACACACTCTGGATCAACCAATGCGCTTTTTCCCCTTTAGACCTCGTAGGATTCTTAAACCTACGAGGTCTTCTTTTACCTAAACCAATCAATTTCAACAATGAAACCAATTAAAAAAATCACATTCGCCCTATTGGCAGCCACAGTACTGGTATCCGCATGCAACAACACCCCGAAAGTGCCTGCCATCAGTGAAACATTGCCTGCCACGCCCCCACCCTCTCCCAAACCGGAGTTTTACCTTTATGCGGTGGCGGTGGACAAGCTCAACCTGCGCGACCAACCAAACAAAAACGGGAAGGTAGTCACGCAATTTCCAGAAGGCGATTTTGTGGAAGGGACCGGGGAGATTTCGGCCAACAAGGAGGAAGTAACACTTCGTGGTATCCCGTACAACGAGCCTTATTTTAAGGTGATGAGTACCACCCCAGAACAACATCAGGGCTGGGCCTTCAGTGCTGCCCTGGTGCCCGTATACGCCGGCCCACGTGCAACCGCTCCGGATTTGGGGCGGTTGTCGCAGTTCTCCATGTTTATCAAAACCCTGAATGTCAAAAAGTTAGACAGTGGAAAAAAGGCTTGGGATTACGTGCTACAAAATTTTGGCAACGCACAGGGCACGCTTGCGGATGCGGCTTTTATCCTTTTGGAAAGGTTCCTTTTCCGGATGGAGGTAGAAGGTGATTATTACACCATTACGGAGAAAATAAAATGGGCGGATTCAGATTATGAGGCAATCTCAAAGGAAACCTTTGACATGAACAAGCACCCGGCTACCAAATCCATGGCTGAAAGCGGTTTTTGCTTGGCAGAGGGCGAAGGCATGATTTTCCCGGTGGTTGACTGGCAAAAGCTGGGGGCGTTTTTTGCCACCAAAGTAACCCCTCCCATGAAGCAATACATGGAGCAAAACATTGCCGAACAAAAGAACCAACTTTGGAGCGATGGTGGCATCATGATTCCGTTGGAAGAAGTGGCCGACCGGGCTGCCTGGTGGGAAAAATTCAACCAGGCCAACCCCTATTTTGTGCGCAGTGAGGAAACCAAGAATTCGCAGGAAAGCCTGTTGTTCTTACTCATTTTTGGCGCAGATAACACCCCAGCTTTTAACTATGAGGATCAATCGGTTACGGAAGATTTCAAAAAAGCTTGGGCATACGTCCAACAGAAATACGCAGGTACGGAAGTTGGCAAATCTGTTAAGGAAATAGCAGATTTAGTGGCTGCCGAGGGCGGCAAAAAGACGAAAAAGGTGGAGGCCTTGATTGAACGATATATGACGGAGTAGTTTTGTCGTTTAGGCCAAGTATTTGAACAATCTGCAAGAGAGCTCAAAACCGAAGCAAACCATTTCAAAAACAAAATAAACCACACTGATATGGCTTACTCAATCGGAACAAAAGAAAATCCAATGGTTTTAAAGACCCCACCATTGACAAGTGAATACACCATGCACGTGGATCAAAAGGATGGTAAGGACGTGTTGGTTTGTACCGTTGGCAAAACAGTCTTGTTATACAACATGGACAGCCTTGACGATTTGCACCGCATGTTGAAGGAACATGGCGACTGGATGGAATTGGGCAGTGCAGACGAACAAAAACCCGCAAAAGATGGAACGGTTGAAGCATGGGGGCGCTCCGAAAACAACCCTGTTGGGGGCTGGTATGGCCTTAAAAAAGGGCTACGTGGGCGATTCGGAATGTATATACCACCTTTGATGGAAGCCCTAGGGCTTGCCGAGGTAACGCATGATGTAAAAGGCAACAAAATGCGGGCGATATAGCGGTTTTCAATCCGGGGCGGTTCAGCTGTTTCACTGCATCAAGCCAACCGTTCGGCCAAAGCCGCGGCCCAGGCAGGCGAATCGTTGAGACTCTCCACCAAATCGAGTTGTTCGCCCCCCATTTTCTGGAACTCTTCGCGGTACTCGATGCTGACTTCCACCGTGGTTTCCAGGCAATCTGCGGTAAAGGCGGGGCAAAAAACGAGCAGTCGTTTTGCCCCATTTTTTGCCAGGTTTTCCAGCACTTGGGAGGTGTAGGGTTGTACCCAGGGGTCGCGGCCCAAGCGGCTTTGAAAACAGATGGTATATTGGTCAGGCCGCAAACCCAGCTGATTCACAATGGCTTGCGTGGTTGCGTGGCACTGCGCGGAGTAACAAAATTGATTGACTGGTGTGAGGGTCTTGCAACAATCCGCACTTTGAAGACAGTGATTGAAAGCATCGGCCTTGCGCAATTGCCGTTGGGGCAGTCCGTGGTAACTGAACAAAAAATGGTCGTACTGGGTAAGGTCGTACCGTTTGCTATTGGCCACGAACAAATCAATCATCGGTTGCCAGGTCGGGTAAGAGTTGACAAACTCGATTTCCGGGATAATTTGCAGACCCGAAACCACCCGCATCACCTCCTCATGTGCCGACCCCGTGCTTGCGCTGGCATATTGCGGGAAAAGCGGGAAAACCTTGATTTTCGACACTTTTGCCTGCATCAGTTTTTGAATGGCCGATTCGATGGACGGGCTTTGGTAACGCATGGCCAATTCCACCACGTACTCTGGTCCGAGTAGCGCCTGCACTTGAGCAACAAGGCTTACTCCGTGGTATTTGAGCGGCGAGCCTTTTTCTGTCCAAAGTTCCTTGTACAGTTTGGCGGATTGCCCAGAGCGAAAAGGCACAATCACCCCACGCACGAGCAGATTGCGCGCAATCGGGTTGATGTCAATCACGCGGGGATCGAGCAGGAACTGTTTGAGGTACCGGTACACTGCTGAGCGAGAGGGCTCGTCTGGGGTGCCAAGATTGATGATTAGGATTCCCGTAGGGGCATTCTTCATGGACAAGATTTTTTAAACACTGGTTTTTTACCCAGAGAATATCGAGTGTTGCGCAGAGAGCCGCAGAGGAATTTCCCTGCGGCTCTCTGTGTTCGCTCCTAAACTATCTGGAAACAAAAAGGTTCTAAGCCCGAACCGCATTTTTGAACCTTCCCATCGACCATTCGTACACCCCAAACATCACTACCGAGAAAAACAAATCTCCCAAGATGGTATTACCCAGAAACGGAATGCCTGCGGTAAAACAAGCGGCAAGACCAGTACTTGTGAGCGGATACATGCCAGATTCTAACCAGACGCTGAAATTGGTGACCAAAAAGAAAATCGCGGAAGCCGACAAACTGGCCCCAATGATTCGCACACCGTTTACCTTATTGCGGAACCAGCCCATTCCTGCCAGCATGACCAAGGCAAAAGCCGCATAAATCCACCAGGAGGAGATTAGGGTAAACTGGTTGCCATACAATTCACGGTAAATCACGTTGTTCAGAAACAAATCGGTCAGGAACAAAGCAGCAAACGGTATGGCTAACATCAACCATTGGCGACTGAAGTAAGCGGCACCAAATAGGGCAATGGCGCCCAATGGGGTAAA
>JALHPW010000031.1 GCA_022842255.1 Saprospiraceae bacterium
AAATACTTGCCCCCTCGATATTACCTGTTTTGTTCACCGTAAATTTGACCGCCGCCATATCAAAACCCTGAAATTGGTCAGCCGGAATAGCTTGAATGGCCGTTTTTTGCAGATATTGCATTAAGGCTTCTGTTCCTCCTGCAAAACTTGCCATATAGTCTGGCTTTACCGAAAACGTAAAATCAAACTCCTGAATATCATTGCTTTTCAAGGTGTTTTCAGGCAAATACCGAACCACTACCGAAATTTCGGTGCCCGCATCCACACGATTCAAGTTGTCTTTTTGGACTGGGGTAAGTACATCGGAATTGCCCACCGATTGTTGCATTTTCCCCTGGATGGTGGTGAAAATGGTCACAGATTCATAGGTCCGAACCCAACTGGTTTTAAAATGCTGATTTAACTCTGCAATACTGGTGGCTGCATTCAACTGTTCTTTTGAAAAAGACAAATAGGGGTCAACCCGGTTTACTTCAAAGTGAAGCCCATTGTTTTGAGCCATCATGAATACAGGAAAGGCGAATACGAGCAGTGCGCTCATCCATTGCTGTGGAAAAATTTTCATAACCGTTGTGTTGTTAGACCGTGTCTATTTTGGTTGTGTTTAGAACATGATGAAAAGCGAATCAATGCAAATGTAAGGTTTACTTAGCAAATCTCAGGCGCTTTCGCTGTGCAGCATTGTTCTCGCTTTTTCAAAACTTATATTCTGTCAAAATTCCGCCAGTACTTGCTCCGATTCGTGTAGCCAGCACAAGTTTCCTTACTTTTGCGCCCGATTTTTACCTAACCAATACTTTTCCATGCAAAAGCCCAGCACTGCACGCGAAGACCGCTACCAACACCACGACTATTACGGCGTTGACGAACTCCTCACTTCCGAACACCTCCTCGCCCGCGATGCGGTGCGCCAATGGGTGAAATCGGAGGTCAGTCCTATCATTGAAGATTACGCAAACCGCGCCGAATGCCCCACCCATTTGTTCAAAGGGCTGGCTGAAATCGGTGCCTTTGGCCCTTCCCTACCTGCTGAATATGGCTGTGGTGGTATGGACGAAATCGCCTATGGGGTCATCATGCAAGAACTCGAACGCGGCGATTCCGGCGTACGCTCTATGGCTTCCGTACAGGGCTCGTTGGTGATGTATCCGATTTATCGCTTTGGTTCGGAGGAACAACGCCGCCACTACCTGCCCAAATTGGCAAAAGGCGAGTTCATCGGTTGCTTTGGTCTCACGGAGCCAGATGCCGGTTCCAATCCCAGCGGCATGCTCACCAACGTGAAAGACGACGGCGATTCCTACATTTTGAATGGTTCAAAAATGTGGATCACCAACTCACCAGTGGCAGACATTGCGGTGGTTTGGGCCAAAAACGAAGAAGGCAAAATCATCGGTATGATTGTCGAAAAAGGCATGAAAGGCTTCAGCGCGCCCGAAATCCACGGCAAATGGAGCTTGCGCGCCAGCATCACCGGCGAACTCGTTTTTGAGGACGTGCGCGTGCCCAAGAAAAATGTATTGCCAGGCGTTCAGGGCCTTAAAGGCCCACTTTCTTGCCTCACCAAAGCCCGTTACGGCATTGCCTGGGGTGCGATTGGCGCAGCCTTGGATTGCTACGATTCAGCCCTGCGTTATTCCAAGGAGCGTGTTCAGTTTGGTCGCCCCATCGGTGGTTTCCAATTGACACAGAAGAAATTGGCCGAAATGATTACCGAAATCACCAAGGCCCAACTGCTGGCCTGGCGGCTCGGGACGCTCGCGAATGTGGGCAAACACACGCCCGCGCAAGTGTCCATGGCCAAACGCAACAACGTACACATGGCCCTGGAAATCGCCCGCGAAGCCCGTCAGATCCACGGTGGCATGGGTATCACTAACGAATACCCAGTAATGCGCCACATGATGAACCTGGAGACGGTGCTCACCTACGAAGGCACGCACGATATCCACTTGTTGATTACAGGACAGGATGTGACTGGGTTGGCGGCGTATGAATAAATGTCCGAACAGGAATGTCCAATATCCAACAGAGAATTTCCAATGTCCAAGTATCGCCAGCGCTTGAAATTGGAATCAAGCAATTGATTTCAATGCGGGAATTTCAAGAGATGGCCCCATTTGGACATTGGACATTCTCCGTTGGATATTGGACATTAAAAAAGGCTTCCCGAGGGAAGCCTTTTTCGTGACCACGACTGGAGTCGAACCAGCACATCCGTAAGGACACTACCCCCTCAAAGTAGCGCGTCTACCAATTCCGCCACGTGGCCGTTTTTATCCGCCGAAGCCTTGACAAAGGCGGGTGCTTTACAAAGCTGACTGGGTCAGGATTTCAAAAGCGGGTGCAAAGATATTGCTTCCATTGATTTCAGGAAGCAGAGTGCCGAAAATTTCTAAAAAATCATTGCCCAGCCTTTTCCAGCTCCGCCATAATGCCGTGTACCCCTTGTTCCGTCATCGATACCAGCGGCAACCGAACCTCTCGACTACAAAGCCCTTGCAACTCCATGGCCGCTTTAACGCCCACGGGGTTTCCCTCGGCAAAAAGGAGCTTGTAGAGTTCCAATAGTTTAAAATTCAATTTTTGTGCTGTTGGCAAATCTTGTCGCAAGGCAGCACGAACCATGTCGGTAAATGGGCGCGGCAAGGTATTGGCAATCACCGAAATGACGCCGTCGCCCCCAGCAGCAATGAGCGGCAGGGTAATAAAATCATCCCCGCTCAAGACTAAAAAATTGTCGGGACGCCCTTTCAATATCTTCATAATCTGATAGATATCATCGGAGGCCTCTTTCACCGCGATGAACTTATCGCTGCCGTGCGCGAGGCGGAGGGTGGTCTCCGCCGTCATGTTCGAGGACGTCCGGCTCGGCACATTGTAAATGATAATGGGCAGCGGCGATGCTTCGGCAAGGGCCATATAATGCTGATAAATGCCCTCTTGCCCTGGTTTGTTGTAGGCCGGGTTGCTGGAAAGCAGCGCATCGATGCCTTCAAAATTGAAGCCTTTGATTTTTTCCACCATCGCGGCGGTATTGTTTCCACCAAAAACACCCGCTACTAGGGGCAACCGACCACGGTTGACTTTGATGGTAAAATCCAAAATCTGCCGATGTTCGGCATCGGTGGTGGTGCTCGATTCGCCCGTGGTGCCCAGGCTTACGAGAAATTCGACCCCGCCAGCAATGACGTGTTCGATGATGCGCTCCAGGTCTTCCCAGTCTATTGCGCCGTTTTTGAATGGCGTGACGAGCGCCACGCCCGTACCACGCAGTTTTTGATTTAAGTTCATGGTTATGTACGCAGGAAGGTTATTCTGGTTTGTTCTTAGTTTGTCCGGAACGCTGTTCCGGGGTACATACACGTCCCGGAACAGCGTTCCGGGGTACATGGACGGAGTTCCGGGGCACTACTACTTCAAAACAATTTTCCCTAGGTAAAGCGCCAGTTGTTCGGTAAAATACCGAATGCCTTTGCCTTCCGGGGTTTCCAGTTGGATATCAAAATCATTGGGGCGGCTGGTGGCAAATCCAATCTTAAATGCTGCTTGCGACTTTGCCGCGAGCCATACCAGGGGTGGAAGTTCGTCGGGGTTGAGTGTGAGCAACAGGTCAAGTTTTTCATTTGAAAACCCCAGGGCCTTATCGCTTTTGGGCTGTCCGAGCCAGGACGTCTCTTTCAGAAAAAACGAATCAAAGGCTGGATTTTCAGGAGCTTTCTTGTCGTTAAAAAAACCCAGGACGGACACTTTTTTGCCTTGCTTTTCCAAGGAACGCACAAATTCAAGGCTTTCTTTTCGAGCTGTTTCGGAGGTCGCATCAAACAAAACCCCCACGGTGCGCGCACTGTCGAGGGTATGCACCTGTCGGGCACGTTTTTGCGAAGTCAGCAATTCGCGGAGGGCTTTTTTGAACAAGAGGGCGCGGAGTGGAGCGAGCATAGTTTTCTCAGTTGAGGCGCAAATGTACGTCAGGGATTAATCAATGATCATGGGTATCTACCAGCTTGTACCAATAGTCGCCTCAAAATTATACGGTCAGGGTTGTTTAGGTCAAGCACTTTGATTGTTGCTGCACCGATGTCCGTGAGCGGAATAATTTCACCATTATCCTGCTCGAAGTGCTTTTCCCATTTATCGCGGCGAGGATGAAAAAGCCGAATCAACTGCTCTCCACCAGAAAGGTAGGTGCCCAAATCAGTCCCTTTGTTTTGGTTGCAAACAGAACATGATAATGCAAGGTTCTCGAAGTCGGTGCCACCACCATGTTTCAAACTGATGATATGGTCCACATGGAAGGTGTACTCCAAGTCACTTTGATGAATGCAGCAGTATTCACAGCGATACTGGGCGTTTTCAGTAACAAATGCACGGAGTTGTGAAGAAATCGCTTGTCTCATGCGGCAAGACGTAGGCGGGCACGGACTTTGGCAAGTGCAATAAGGTGCTCTAGCGCAAGGTAGCGGTCAAGTTCATATTGCTCATCGGAAGTTAATCCTTCGTCTTTCTTTTTGAAAAGCAGTTCTTCCACACGCTCCTGTACTTTGGGCGAAGGACTCAATTCAAGCAATCGCTCCGGGTCGAGGCTTGCGATAAACTCCGCAACCTCTTCATAGCCTAAGGATGTAGCAGTCATGGATGAGTATTTTGTGCAAATATCGCGATTTTCAAGGAAATATAAAAAAAAGCAAACGCCGCCCAGAATTGAATTCCGAGCGGCGTTGGTATTTTCAAAAAGCCTTAAAATCTATGCTTAGCTCTTCACTTCCTCAAACTCCACATCCTGCGCCTCGCTGCCTGAACCTCCGCCCTTTGGTCCGCCAGTGGCTGAATCGTAAGGGTTCCCCCCCGCTTCGCTTCCCCCTGCGGCTTGTTGTGCGGCGTAAATCTCCTGGCTCGCAGCGTTCCAAGCTTCCGTGAGGGCCGCTTGGGCAGTGTCGAGTCGGGCGATGTCCTGCACCTTGTGCGCCTCGCGGAGTTCGTCGAGTGCTTTCTCGATGGTCTCCTTGTGGTTGGCAGGCACTTTGTCGCCGAATTCCTTGAGCTGCTTTTCCGTTTGGAAAACAAGCGTGTCTGCAGCGTTGAGTTTTTCGGCGCGTTCGCGAGTCTGACGGTCGGTTTCGGCGTTGGCTTGCGCCTCGGCTTTCATACGAGCGATTTCGTCTTTGCTTAGGCCGGTGCTGGCTTCAATTCGGATATTTTGTTGTTTGCCCGTGCCTTTGTCCACCGCCGTTACCGAAAGGATACCGTTTGCATCCATGTCGAAAATGACTTCGATTTGTGGAACACCACGGGGTGCTGGCGGAATATCGTTCAAGATAAAGCGACCTACGGAACGGTTATCGCGTGCCATCGGACGTTCGCCTTGCAGGATATGGATTTCCACCTGCGGCTGATTGTCGGAGGCCGTAGAATACGTTTTCGACTTTTTGGTCGGAACAGTAGTGTTGGCTTCAATCACCACGTCGTAGATGTTGCCCATGGTCTCGATACCCAGCGAAAGCGGGGTCACGTCGAGCAGGAGCACATCGCTGACGGCACCGCTGAGTACGCCTCCTTGAACGGCTGCACCGATGGCCACTACCTCATCCGGATTCACCGAGCGGTTTGGTTTTTTACCAAAGAACTTCTCGACTTCCTCCTGGATGCGTGGGATACGGGTTGAACCGCCCACGAGAATCACTTCGTCCACCTCGTTGGGCTTCATGCCCGCGTCCTTGAGCGCCTTGCGGCAAGGTTCGAGGGTGCGCTGCACGAGGGCATCGGTCATTTGTTCGAATTTTGCACGGCTGAGCTTGATAACCAAGTGCTTCGGCACACCATCCACAGCGGTGATGTACGGAAGGTTGATTTCGGTTTCCATACCGCTCGACAATTCGATTTTGGCCTTTTCAGCGGCTTCTTTCAAGCGCTGGAGTGCCATTGGATCCTTGCGGAGGTCGATATTTTCTTGGCGTTTGAACTCATCGGCCAACCATTCGATGATGGTTTGGTCGAAGTCGTCGCCACCGAGGTGGGTATCGCCATTGGTAGATTTCACTTCAAAAACACCACCACCGAGTTCGAGCACCGAAATATCGAAAGTACCACCACCCAGGTCGTACACCGCGATTTTCATGTCTTTTTCGCGTTTGTCGAGGCCATAGGCCAAGGCTGCTGCGGTAGGTTCGTTCACGATACGTTTTACGTCAAGACCAGCGATGGCGCCCGCTTCTTTGGTTGCCTGGCGCTGCGAGTCGTTGAAATAGGCCGGTACGGTGATGACTGCTTCCGTGACGGCTTCGCCGAGGTAGTCTTCGGCTACTTTTTTCATTTTTTGCAGGGTCATTGCGCTGATTTCCTGCGGGGTGTAGAGCCTGCCGTCGATTTCCACACGCACGGTGTCATTGTCGCCTTTTACGACTTTGTAAGGTACGCGACCGATTTCGGAGGTGGATTCGCTGTAGCGCATCCCCATGAAACGTTTGATGGAAGCGACCGTACGGGTAGGGTTGGTGATGGCTTGGCGTTTGGCAGGTGCGCCGATTTTGCGCTCGCCATTGTCCAAAAAGCCGACTACGGAAGGGGTGGTACGTGCGCCCTCGTCGTTGGCGATTACGGTAGGTTCGTTGCCCACCATGACGGATACGCAAGAGTTGGTTGTACCGAGGTCAATGCCGATTATTTTTCCCATATCTTAGTTGAATTCGTTGAATTTGTGAAAGAGTTGAATTTGATGGAGTTTACAATTTGGGAGGGTAGACTCCCTGTTTTTGTATTTGTTTGTTGAAGGACTTCAATATTCAAGGGACTGTAAGGTTGAACAAACAAGGCCCTTGTCCCCTGTGGCTATCAATCGTTGTGCCACGCAGGGAAATCTGACGGAATGGCAGAATCCATTCGTCGAGAAAGGAAGTTTTTGTCAGGAAAATGAAAAGTGGACTGGCAAAAAAGCAGTTTTAGGCCAGAAGCTTATCGCAGACGTGCCACCATGATTCCGGTTTGCCCCGCTTGCGACAAGACATAATCTGGCAAGGACTGCTTCGAGATTATCACTTTTTTGCCCAAAGAGGAGGCGTGCATCAGGTGGATTCGTCCATTGACCTTGACCGCAAAGCCTTGGTGGGCAATGTCGAGTTCGGGTTTCCAGGCCGTAAGCGACACGATGTCTCCCTCTTGAATGAGGTGCTCCATCTGTGCGATGCGGTTTTGGGGAATGTAAAACCAGGGGTGTGCGTTGATACGGCGCTCAGCAGCGCGAATGGCGCGGAGGTTATCCGGGTTTTTGATTTTTGGGTATTTGGCCGGGCGGGCGGAGATGTAACCGATGTTTTTTCGGTAGGGCACACCGCCCATCGATTCGGTCAGGTCTTGGAGGATGCCGCGCTTTTCATTTTGCAAAAGCCAGCCAGTGAAATAATGTATGCGCGACCCATAGCCGTTCACGTAGCCTCCCCAGTACCTAAGTTCCTGCAAATGAGACTTGTACGACTCAAAATTGCCTGGTTCAGCCAAGGCAATGGCCAGGCTGTTTTCCATAAAGGTCCAACAATCCAGTTCGCAGAGGTTGACTGCCAGACATTCTTCGGCGGTACGGTCTAGACAACCGTTCACGTAGGGGGTTCCCAAAAAGGTTTTAGCCACCGCGAGGGTTTTGGAAGCGAGCGTGGATTCTGAAAGTGCCACGCCTTGTTTTTCCACAAACAAGAGGGAGTCCCGGGTTGTGGAAAGGTGCTTTACAACCTGCTTGGAGGTTGTGAAATGTTCAAGAGGCGGGTTTACCCAAGATGCCCCGCCCAAAATCATGGCTGCTACCAGCAAGGCTAATTTTCCCATCTGAATTAGTGTTTGTTTGGTGTACCCGGAACTCCGTTCCGGAGCCGCTTACCTGCTTGTCTTCCCCGGAACGGAGTTCCGGGATACATCGAGTTCCGGGGCACTAGAACAACAATCCAGCCAACGTGGCCGACAAATAACTCGCCAAAGTACCGGCTATGAGCGCCCGGAATGCCAGTTTGGCGAGGTCTGCGCGGCGACTGGGTTCGAGGGCTGAAATACCCCCAATTTGAATGCCTACAGAGCCAAAATTAGCAAAACCACAAAGTGCAAAGCTTACAATGGCGATGGTTTTTTCTGACAGCAATTGTCCGTCGATGATTGGTTTAAGTTGGAGGTACGCCACAAATTCATTGGCTACCAGTTTGGTGCCCATGAGCGCTCCAGCCTGCGAGGCTTCATGCCAAGGCACCCCCATTACATAAGCAAAGCCAGAAAACAGTCCGCCGAGGATACTGTTCAAGCCAAAATCGGGGTATCCGGCAAGACTTCCCGCTGAACCGAGGATGTAATTGATCAGCGCGATGAGCGCAAGGAAACCCACCAGCATGGCCAGTACGTTAAGGCCAACTTTCAATCCATCGGTGCAGCCCGCGGAAATGGCGTCTACGATATTGGAGTGTTGTTTGCCTACTTTTAGTTTTACCACGCCTTGTGTTTCGGATTCTTCTGTTTCGGGCCACATGATTTTGGAAATAGCCAAGGCACCGGGCGCCGCCATGATACTGGCCGCAATAAGGTATTCGGCTTTTACGCCAAATGCGATGTAAGCCGCCATCACCCCTCCGGCAATACAAGCAAAGCTACCCGTCATGGAGGCCATGAGTTCGCTCATGGTCATACCTTTCAAATAGGGTTTGATCATGATTTGGGCTTCTACTTGTCCTACAAAAGCACTAGAAATATTGCTCAGGGCTTCTGCGCCGCTCACTTTCATAATGTAGTTCAGGCCCTTGGCGAGTTTTTCTACGATCCATTGCATGAGTCCGACGTGGTAAAAAATATTCACCAGACAGGCCACGAATATGATGGTAGGGATGATTTTGAAGAAGAAGATAAACCCGCTCACGAAGACCGGATCGCCGAGTCCGTCGATGTTCCAGGGTTGTGGGCCCACGGTTTTTTCGGTGCTTTCGACCACTTTGCCGAAGGCTTTATCGTCGGCCAAAATGCCAAACACAAAACGTGCCCCTTCCACGGAAAAGTCCAGGACCTTGGTAACGGCTTTCCACAGCCAACCAAAAATAGCTTGCCCGACGGACGTTTTCAAGATAAAAATGGCCAAAGCGGCCTGCAACAAAAGCCCCATACCTACGGTGCGGTAATTGATGGCTTTGCGGTTGTTGGAGAGTAGAAATGCGATTCCGAGAATGACTACGATGCCTACAAGCCCGATGAGACGATCCATATTCTGTTGATTTGTTGTTTTGTTGAGTTGGGGATTTGGGAAATCGTTGCCCGTTTAGCAGTCTGCACGATTCGGTGGTTACCAAAATCCGCCGAAATGTACGCAGAGGGATTGTTTCGCAAAGAATTTTAGGCGAACACCTATTTTCGCCGTGCGTTTTGGGGTTGGGTACTGGTTATTGGTGATTGGTTACCGGTGTATTGGTTACTGGTCTCCTAGATTGTACTGGTTTGCCGACCACCGATACCCGATAACCAGCACCCAATACCTAGCAACCAGTACCCAATGCCCAGTAACCTGTATCCAACCAACACCATGCAACCATACCTTATCGGAATTTGCGGCGGAAGCGGAAGCGGCAAAACCAGCTTTATCCGGCGTTTGCGCCAGTCCTTTTCGGAGGAACAAGTATGTATTCTCTCTCAGGACGATTATTACCTCCCACGCGACGAACAGTACCGCGACGAAAACGGCGAGCGGAATTTTGACCTTCCCAAGTCTTTTGACAAGAAGAAGTTCCGGCACGACATCGAAAGATTGCTCAATGGCGAAACGGTGATGCTCCAGGAATATGTGTTCAACAACCCGGACGCTAAACCTAAAATGCTGGAATTCAAATCCGCACCCATCATTATCATCGAAGGGCTCTTTGTTTTCCACTATAAAAAAATAGCTCGAAAACTTGACCTCAAGGTGTTTTTGAACGCCAAGGAAAATCTCAAGGTCATCCGTCGCATCCTGCGCGACCAGGTGGAACGTGGCTACCCCTTGGACGATGTTTTGTACAAGTACCAACACCACGTATTGCCTTCTTACGAACGGTTCATCCAGCCATACAAGGAAGAGGCCGATATCGTGGTGAACAACAATCAGGATTTTGAGCGCGGATTGGCCGTCGTGGAAGGTTTTTTGCGAAGCAAATTAGCTGTACATTTATAAAAAATCACCAAAACCATGGGTGAAACGCCCTCTCAAGCCCTTTACACCCGCCCCTTCCTGCTCCTTTGCCTTTCGCACGCCTTGTTTGCGGGCAGTTTCAACATGATGATCCCGGAACTGCCCTCCTACCTCAGTTCCCTGGGAGGGGCGGAGCATAAAGGTTTGATTATCGCGCTTTTCACCATCACAGCAGGCGTTTCACGCCCTTTCAGCGGTAAACTCGCAGATACGGTGGGGCGGCTCCCGGTGATGTACGTCGGCACCTTTGCTTGCGTGATCTGTAGTTTGCTCTACCCACAATTGGCCTTTGTGTCGGGCTTTTTGGCCCTGCGCTTTTTTCACGGGTTTTCTACGGGGTTCAAACCAACGGGCACCTCGGCGTACGTGGCCGATATTGTACCCGACGGTCGGCGCGGGGAAGCGATGGGCACCCTAGGGATTTGTTTGAGTTTGGGCGCAAGTTCCTCTCCACCCTTGGGCAGTTGGCTGGTGAAACATTACGACATCAACGCGATGTTTTACGCTTCGGCCATTTTTGCGGTGCTTTCGATGCTGATTTTGATGGGTTTGACCGAGACATTGCGCGAAAAACAACCCTTCAAACTTTCCCTGTTGAAAGTTGGGCGCCATGATGTGTTCGACCCGCTCGCCATCCCGGCAGCCATCGTGATGATTTTTTGCTACATCAGTTATGGGGTCATCCTTACCCTGGTACCCGATCTGAGCGACCAATTGGGGGTTGAAAACCGGGGGACGTTTTTCACGATTTTTACACTGGCGAGCGTTTCCACACGTTTTTCAGCTGGCAAAATCTCGGACCGACTGGGGCGGGTGCCGGTACTAAAAGCTTCGGCCATCCTCATCGCCATTGCCATGCTCACCTTTGCGGTGGCTGATTCCAAGAACATGCTTTATTTGGCCTCGACCTTGTTCGGTCTGGGTAATGGTATTTTTTCACCGGCCATCAATGCGTGGACGGTGGACCTGGGCGACCCCGGGCGCAAAGGCCGGGCATTGGCCACGATGTATATTTCACTGGAAATCGCCATTGGTGGGGGAGCTTTGGTAGCAGGTTGGTTCGCAGGTCATTTGGCAGGGGTGTTTTATTTTGCTGCCTTGGCTAGTATGCTGGGTTGGGTGTATTTGACTTTTAGGAAAAAACGTTGACTGGTTGACTGGTTGATTGGTGACTGGTTGATTGGTTGACTGGTTAATTGGTTGACTGGTGACTGGTTGACTGGCTGACTGGTGATTGGGTTTTGAGGGGCAACCAATCACCAATCAACCAAGACCCGCCATCGCCCGCCCTGCCAACCAGCCGCCCGTCCAGGCCGCCTGAAAGTTGAACCCGCCCGTGATGGCATCAATGTCCAGCACCTCGCCTGCGAGAAAAAGGTTGGGGCAAATCTTGCTTTCGAAAGTCTTGAAATTCAATTCTTTGAGTGAAACACCGCCCGCAGTCACAAACTCTTCTTTGAACGTGCTTTTACCTGAAATTTGAAATTTTGCCTCCGAAACCTGCATGGCCAAAGCCTGTAATTCAACTTTTGCCAAATCTGCCCAGCGGCGTTCGGGACCAATGGCGGCCGCTTCTACCAATCTTTGCCAAAGCCGGACTGGCAAGCCCCCAATCGGGTTGGCCTTTACCAGTTTTTTCGCCCCTTCTGTTCTTGCTTTCTGAAAATCAAACAAAACACCTTCGATGTTCCTTTCCGCAATAAAGTTGATTTCCAGTGGAAATTTATAAAAAACCTGGTTCAAATCCCTGGCCCCCCAAGCTGAAATGCGCAGCACTGCCGGACCACTTAATCCCCAATGTGTAACCAGCAAAGGGCCATCTGCTGTCAACTTAGTTCCCGGAATCCGCAGCGAAGCCATAGGAACCGACACCCCTGCCAGGTCGCGCAGCCGGGTGTCTTTGGTATTGAACGTAAACAGCGAAGGCACGGGCGGCACGATGGTATGGCCCAGGTCTTTCAACCAATCCCATACGGTGCTGCTACTGCCCGTGGCGAGCATAATTTTGTCAAAAACTTCGGAGCCAATTCGCCAACGTTGGGATACTGGAGGCTCTGCTCCAAGTTGTGCCACCAGGGGTTCGCGCTCAATTTTTTCCACCCGGGTACTTGTCAAAACTTTCACACCCGCGTTGTGGGCAGCGCGGCTAAGACAGTCTATAATCGTTTGGGAATCATCCGTTATTGGGAACATCCGCCCATCGGCTTCGGTCTTGAGCCGTACGCCCCGCTGCTCGAACCAGGCCACGGTTTGTTCCGGGCCAAACTGCATGAATGGCCCCAATAGTTCGCGACTGCCACGCGGGTAGTGTTTCACGAGTTCACGGGCATCAAAACAGGCATGGGTGGCATTGCAACGACCACCGCCGCTCACCCGCACCTTTTCGAGCACGGATTTCCCCCGTTCAAAAATGGTGACACGGCAGTCTGGGTTGGCTTCGGCACAAGTGATAGCGGCGAAAAAACCGGCAGCCCCGCCGCCGACGATGGCTATGTTTGTCATGGCGCCACTACAATTTTCCCACTCGATTCGCGCTGTTGGTTGAGCAAGATTTCGTAAAAATAAACACCCGGCCGCAGCACGTCGTAACGCCATTCAAACGTGTTTTCTTCGTTGAATTCGGGATTGAAGGCAATCGCCTCCACAAACCTCCCCGCTGCATCAAACACCCGAACGAGCACCTCATCATCGTAGTGGGAAAAGCATTTGAATTTCAACACCCCATCGGCCACCGGGTTGGGGAACACCTTGGTTTTGAACCTGTTTTGGGCTTCATATTCGCCTACATAGAGCGTTTGGGCGGTATTGTCCATCCATTGTAAGCGTTGTGTGATCCAGTTCCGAAGAAAATTGGTATGCTCGTTGTAGGTTCCGCAGCAAAACACATTGGGCCAGACCCAGATATTGAGCACCGGCCATCGTTGGAAGTTGCGCACCTGGGCCTCTTGAACGGTCGAAGTGAGGGAATCCAGCAGGTGAAAAACCTGATCGTTGGAAAGTGGTCCGGCGCGGAGTTCCGTCCACCGGTCCTGCAAACGCCGCCGATAAATAGGGTCTTCCCACATTTTTTTCCACCAAAACTGGACAATCCATTGATCATCAGGGCAGAATTCATTAAAATCGATGATCCAGCCCTGCGGACTTTCGGCGCTGCAATAGCCAGCGTTTCCGAGTGCGATGTTGAAATCCCACACGGGTCCGGCATGCAGGCGTGGGTCGTTGCTGTCCTTGTCTTTGTACATAAATGTGCTAATCCGGTAGGCATCCACACATTTAGCCAATTCATTGAGCAGGGTAAAATCCACGAAGGATTCAACATCCAGGTATTTGGGATAGCCAATGGTGGTGTCGGCAAAATCCGGCGTGCGCATCGCCGCTTCAAAACCCGTGACCCATTGTTGGATATAGTCTTTCTGTGCGGGTTGTAAATCAATGGGTTTGGGGTATTCGACCTGCCACAGGGTAGTTTGCCAGGCACCCGGTACATGCACATAAGGGGAGGTCCAGCCTTCGTTTTGTGCGCCCGTGGTTTTGTCAATTTTGAGGATATAACCGCCTGTAAGGGAGTCGCCTGCAAGGTCGTCGGCTTTGAGTTTGGCGATGTCCACGCGGTCCTTGTCGCGTTTAATTTTTTCGGTCACAAGGTAAACACCTTCATATTGCCCATTCAATACCAGTTCCACAAAACGGCTGCGCGAGGCCCAGGGCATCACATTTCGGGCGAGGCCGAGCATGAACGCGTCGCGCACGAGGCTTTTGTCGTTGAAGGGCGCGAGAAAGGCCCAATCTGCCCCTGCAGGCATACCTAGCAGGGGGAAATCGAGATCGTTCCCTGCGTCGTCGCGGATTTCCACGGCGTAGGGCTTTTTATCTGAAAAAAAGTTGGAGGTACTGCCCCGGAGTTCGATGCCGATGTTGCCATTGAAATGGTTGGGCGGGTCGCTGAGATGATTGATTTGGCCAGGGCCTTGGTCAATCACCTGCATTTGGGCATCAATTTTAGGTTCGTCTGGAATTCCCTGGCCGTTGGTATTCAAAATCACAATGGGCAAATTCGAGGACTCGAAATTGACCTGTGCGTGTAGGGCAAGTGGAAGGAATAAAAAGAACCCGGCCTTCGCCCAGGCAAGTGTTGCGTTGCTGCTGAATGCAGGGAAGGCTATGGCGGGTAAACTAGCCAGTTTTTTCATGCTGGCAAAGATGGGGAAAAGGGGGCAATTATTGCTAAGCCATTGCCCCAGCATGCTTTTTTTGCCCACGCAACGCTATTGCCTTGGCTGCTTTGATGGGGATGGCCACACATTTTTTCTCCATGTAGCCGAGCATACGTTGCACGAGGTCTTGGGCTGCGGGGTCGAGTTGGGCGAATTCTTTACCAAACACTTCGTTGATGGCACGTTCTTTTACCGCCTTTACTTCATCGGGAATGTGTGCCATGGAACGCTCCACCTGGCGCTCGTGCCAGCGGTCGCGGAATTGCAAAATACGTTCCTGGATAAGTCCGGCAGCGTGGTCACGTTCTTGTTCGCGGTAGGCAAGGTTTTCGCTGGCGGTTTCTTTAAGGCTTTCAATCTCAATGTATTGCATGGGGAAAGCCTCCACGGTTTCGCGGGCCACATTGTGTGGGATGGAGAGGTCCACCACCACTTTTTTACCTTCCTCGCCGGCTAAAAGTTCGCGGTAAAGCGCAGGCTGGATAATGGCTTGGGTAGCACCCGTGCAGACCACCAACGCATCAAATCCTTCGGAAAAATAAGCCAGTTCGTCCAACGGGAAGGCGCGCCAGCCATTGGCTTGGGCGAGTGCCTGGGCCTTTTCAAAGGTACGGTTGAACACCGTGACGTTGCGGAATTGGGCCTTGGTCAAAAATTTGGCGAACAAGGCGTTGGTTTCGCCCGCCCCTACCATCAAAATCCGTGCATCGGGGCGAAGGCCAGTTTTTTGCATCTCGCCAAACGCAAGGGCTACCACCGAGAGCGCTCGGCGACCAATGCCCGTGTGGGTATAAATTTCTTTCGCAGTTTCGATGGTGAACACAAACAACAAGCGAAGATGATCGCCGGTAAGTTTCCAATCGCGGCTTTGGTCGTATGCCTGGCGGAGCTGACGGATGATTTCGCGTTCACCTACCACGAGGCTATCCATGGACGCGGCCACTTCGAGCAAATGGATCACCGCTTCCGAACCATGTAAGAGCCGCATTTTATCGGCCGTTTTTTGCGCCAAAACTGCCGACAAATCAGGCCGGAGCGCAGCGAGCATATCCGCTCCAATGTTTTGATTTACAGTATTTTGCGAGTAAAAAACGTAAGTAACGCGGTTGCAGGTAGCAAGGTAGAGCAGTTCTTCCCAACCCATCTCTGCTTTCAAGTTTTGAAGCGCTTCAGCCGTGTTGTCGCCGGGGGCAATGGCATGCGCAAGCGTTTCCAGGGGCGCGTCGCGATGGGTCAGGGTGAGGATGTGGTAACCGTCAAGCATGGTTTGAGAACACGATTTTTAGGGCCTGGTTTTAAGTAAGGCAAAAGTATCATAGTGGTTTTCGGCCAATGTCACGCGTTTGTAAAGGGCGATTGGAGCGGGAAATTTGGAAATCGTCTACATAGTACTTTTGGGTGCAAGGTGTTTAGCCTTTTCCTGCTATTATTCAAAGTGGTATACGTTGGCGCTGCAAACTTTCATTTATCTTTGTTGTACAAAAACACCATCCATGGTCGCTTATCCCAATATATATGATAGTCTTGCAGAACTCATGGCAGGTATGGACCCGTCAAAAGTATTGGCCTTTCACGCGCCCCAAGACGTCCAAACCCGGGTTGAGTTTTTGCTTGAAAAAAAAGAAGCACAAGGGCTTACCGAAAAAGAAAATGATGAACTTGAGCATTATTTTATCCTAGAACACATTGTTCGCTTAGCCAAATCCCGAGCTCGGTTGAGACTCTCCCAACACCACGCATGAGCCGGAATATCCCCGACACTATTCGCCGAGCGGTCGCTGAACGCAGTGGCAACCGATGCGAATACTGTCGGCGATTCGAGGGCGATTCATTTATCAGATTTCAGGTTGACCATATCATTAGCCGCAAACATGGAGGGCAAACCATTTTGGAAAACTTGGCCTTCGCTTGTGCCGTTTGCAATGGCAATAAGGGTAGC
>JALHPW010000032.1:0-15620 GCA_022842255.1 Saprospiraceae bacterium
TCTACCTCATATCCCCGGCCTAAAGACCGGGGCAATTCCTTCGAGAACCAATACTGTACAATATGCGGATAGTCAATAAATATTAATCACATTTCATCCTATGTATCCCAAACCTGCTTTCTCCATCCTGCTTTCTTTGTTTCTTTTTGCGCCTTGCTTTTTGATGGCTCAGAAACCATCTACCCCCAAGTCGCCACCCAAAACCGCCATTGACTCGATGATGTTAGAGAGTAATGTGCTGGTATTCAAGCAATCTAGTGTAAGCCCTGATACTTCCAAAGCCACACTCCGAGTGCGGGTGCTAGAAAAGGGGGGAGAAACGGGCCCCGTCCAAGGGGCTACCGTCCTGCTTCGGCGCGATAAGGATAAGATGTTGGGGCGGGTCACGAAATACGATGGACGTTGTTTGTTCAGCTCGGTTCCGGCCACTTATACCGTTCGGGTCCAGATGACCGGCCTGAGGTCATTTGAGAAATCCGGTTTCATCTTGGAGGCTGGGAAGGTGTACGATTTGGAAATCCAGATGGCCCGCAATTGAGCAAGGGGTAGATTCAGCGCATCAAAAAAGCCATTCCGTGTTGACGGAATGGCTTTTTTGATGAATGCGACGGGAATGATTATTCTTCTTCTTGTTCGTAGTAGCCCTTGGCCCTATATTTTGTTTTTTCTACTGGTTTAAGTTTCTTCTTTTTGTGGTCTTGATCTTGTTGGCGGAAGTCGCGGTCTTCTGGACGGCGGAGTTCTTTTTTGTTGTTCTTTTCCCAGTGTCTCATGGCAAAAGTGATGGAAGGTTTTTGTGCGCTCCGATGGTTTCGGTGAATTTTTTTGTGGAGCGCTCAGGTGAATAAAATAGGTGTTTAAAAATCGGCCAACAGCATGTTTTGAGGGTGATGTCAGCCGAATTGTTTTACAAAAATAGTCCAGTTCTTGAAAATCACAATGGGCAGGGTGTTAAAATTTTACTAGAAGCCCGTTACATTTGGTTCGCTTGGCAAGAACGGCTAGATAATTTGACCGGATTGTAAAAATTATCAATTTAAATTCGCACCCAACTTTTTCTATAAAAGCTTGAAAATCACTGAATTCTCGAATTGAAATCAAATCACAAACTTTCCTTATCGCGCATGAAAAAAAATCTTTTCGCCTTTCTTGTCATGCTGGCAACTTGTTTGCCTGCTTTTGCACAAAGTTCTTACCCCGTGCGGTTTGTCCATGGTACAGAAATTTTCCCGGAAAATTTTGCCAGTATCCGACAAAATAACATTGTGCGCTCGGATGAACTGATCAACGGTGTTTACGTCCGCTACATCCAGCTCGAAAAAATCATGAATGCTGAAGAGCGGGCCGCATTTGAATCCACCGGAGCCAGGATTATTGGGTATGTCCAGTTTGGGGCCTATCTGGTGTTGCTGCCCAAAAACTTTGATTTTCAAAAAATCGAAGCCTTCTCCCCACGCAGTGTGGTGGCTGTAGACCCAAGTTGGAAAATCGCACGGAGCTTGCGCGAACAACCCTTTGGCGACTGGGCCGTACGCGGTAATTACCTGGATGTCAACCTCCATCTTTACCCATCCGTACAAATTGCGGAAGGGGCCGCCTTGTGTCGTACCCATGACCTTGAAGTGCTGAAGGAAGGTAAACAAAGCGGTTTCGTCCAGCTGCGCATCCACAAGGACCGTATTGCCGAAGTGGCGGCATTGCCTTTTGTGCAGCACCTGGAACTGGTTGCGCCTCCCGGCCAAAAAGAAGACACCCGCGGGCGTTCGCTCCACCGCTCCAACCTAGTAGCCAGTGATGCCCCCTTGGGAAAAAAATACGATGGCGCTGGAGTTGGTGTGTTGGTGCGCGATGATGGCCAACTGGGTCCACACATTGACTTGCAGGGCCGACTTTACAATTTCGCCGAGGGAGCACCTACAGATGGAACCCATGGTGACGGCGTGGTCGGTATTGTAGGCGGCGCCGGCAACCTAGACCCTACCAAAAAAGGCATGGCCGCAGGTGCCGATTTGTATTCGGTGGATTATGTCAATGATTTTCAGGACCTTACAATGCCACTTCACTTCGAGGAAGGGGTTACTTTGACAAATTCCTCCTATTCGGATGGTTGCAATGCCGGGTATACCCTCGCAACGTATACCGTCGACCAGCAGCTTTTTGAAAACCCCACCTTGATGCACGTCTTTTCGGCGGGCAACTCCAATGGCTCGAATTGTGGCTATGGTGCAGGCAATCAATGGGGCAACATCACAGGCGGTCACAAAATGGCTAAAAACGCTATTGCCACTGCCAATATTTATGCGGATGCTACCCTGGTGGAAAGCTCAAGCCGCGGACCAGCCTACGATGGCCGACTCAAACCAGATATTGCGGCCAACGGTCAGGACCAGGAATCGCTCAATCCAAACAACGACTACCAGGTATTTGGAGGTACCTCCGGGGCTGCCCCTGGCATTGCTGGTTGCCTTGCACAATTGACGCATGCATATCGGACCATTTATGGGGTGAATGATGCTCCTTCAGCGCTGCTGAAGGCTACTATCTTAAATACCGCCAATGATTTGGGTAATATTGGACCCGATTTTAAATTTGGTTGGGGGCACGTCAATACCTGGCGCGCACTTCGTTTGTTGGAACAAAACCAATGGCTTGAAGGCGATGCTGACCAAGGCGCGAATGTGACCCATACGCTTCAAATACCAGGTGGGGTCAAGGAGGCGAAAATCATGGTATATTGGGCGGAGCCACCTTCTGCCGAAGGAAACGCACGGGCACTGCTCAACGACCTTGACCTGACCATGGCCAACGGCAGCGGGGTGGAATATCTTCCCTGGAAATTAAACCCTAGCCCCAATGCAACCACCCTGGATTTGCCTGCCGGGAAAGGCCGTGATTCCTTGAACAACGTGGAGCAAGTGTTTATCGAAAACCCAACTGCGGGTACCTATACCATTCGCATTAAAGGAACAGAGGTGCCTTTGGGGCCTCAGCACTACTACATTGTTTGGGAATTTGTCAGGGATGAAATTAAAGTGACTTATCCTGCTGGTGGTGAAGGGTTTGTGCCCGGTGAAGTAGAACGTATCCACTGGGATGCCTACGGCAATGCAGGGACCTTTACCCTGCGTTATACCACAGATGGCGGCAATACGTTCCTTCCCTTGACTTCCGTGGGTGGCGACCGCCGGATGTACGATTGGACCGTGCCCAATACCGTGAGCGGTAAAGTGCATGTGTTGATATTGCGTGGTGCAAAACGGGACACTTCCGACTATCCTAGCAGCATCGTTCCGATTCCTCAGAACCTACAGGTTTCAAAGGTGTGCCCTGACTCGATTTTCCTGTCCTATACCAAGGTCAATGACACACTTTCCTACGATGGGTACCTTTTGGGCAGCAAATACATGGAATTGAAAGGGGTTTCAAGTACCAATACGGTTGCTATGCCGATTCAAAGCGGCGACCAGGAGCAGTGGCTTTCCGTACGTGCCAGCCATGCGGATGGTACGGCAGGCCGTCGTGCGATTGCTATTAATTGGCCTGGAGGGCTTTTGAATTGTCCGCAAACATTTGACCTGGCGGTGCGCGAAGTACTGTCTCCTGCGGGCGATGCCATTGTAAGTTGTGGAGGGGAAGACATTGCGATTACCATTCGGGTCAACAACGAAGGGTTGAATGTTTCCACGGGTGCCACGGCCTACTATCAAGTGAACAACAACCCTCCTGTAAGCGAAGCTTTGCCAGACATTCAGGTAGGTGAATCCTTGAATTTTACCTTCCAGACGCCGCTTAACATCAATTTCAACGGGCTGACCGATTTTAAATCCTGGGTGGTTTACCCTAGTGATGTGGTGGCCTATAACGATACGCTGGAGCAAACCTATGCGGTAGTTTCTGGGTCTGCCAATCAGTATTTCAATGAAAATTTTGAAACATCGCCCGATTTGCCGCAAGGCTGGGGTGTTGTTAACCCGGATGCGTCCATCACTTGGCAATCGAGCGACGGTCTGCCTTTTCCCGTGGTAGGGCCCGATGATTTGATTGGCCGTTCGATGTTCATGAATTTCTACGAATATGGCCCAGATGAGATTGGTCAAGAGGATTTCTTGTACATGATTCCTTTGGATTTGTCGGGCTTGAGCCAGCCTGCGCTTACCTTCCAAGTGGCCCATGCCCGTTACGACAATACCTATTCGGATGGATTAAGGGTGGAAGTGTTTGCTAACTGCGATCTGGGCTCGACGCCCGTAACCATTTGGGAAAAAAGTGACCCAGAATTAGCTACGGTGCCTGACCAAACTAGCGTCTACTATGCAGGAAGCGCCGAAGACTGGCGAGCTGAATCGGTAGACCTCAATGCTTTTGCCGGGCAGAAAATCATTGTGCGTTTTGTAGCAGTTACTGGTTTTGGCAACTCCCTTTTCTTAGACCATATTGGGGTAGCAGGATTTGAACCGCCTTTGGCTGAATTCATGGTGGCCGATACGGTTTGTCGTCTGGATACGGTGGTTTACCAAGCCAGTCCATCTTCCAGTGATGCAGCTTATACATGGAACTTTGGCATCGGGGCAAACCCAAACACGGCTACAGGCATTGGTCCGCACAACGTAGTATACGCCACGATAGGCAATAAAACGGCTCGTTTGATTGTCTCCAATGGTTTTGGGGCGGATACCATGACACAAGTGGTCAACGTGCGTCCAATTGCCACGGCCAACTTCACAGTAGCACAAAACCTGCTAACGGCCACCTTTACCAATACCAGCACCAATGCCAACTCCTACCTTTGGGATTTTGGCGATGGCATGACCAGCACTGAGGCCAACCCCGTGCACACCTACGCCACTCCAGGTACCTACAACGTGACCCTCTCGGCAACCAACGTTTGCCGTACCCACGTAAAAACGGCTACGGTTGGCGTAACCAGCGTGGATGACCTTACTAACCAGATTGGCATTCGTATACTGCCCAACCCAACTGCGGGCGACTTTGCCGTTGAGCTTGACAGCCGCATGTCTGGAACGGTTCAACTGACCTTGTTTGATGCCGCTGGCCGGCGGGTAACCATGCAGGAAACCTTGGTCAAGCAGGGCCTCAGCCGGGTAGCTTTTGAAAACTTGAACTTGCCCAAGGGTGCCTACCAACTGAATATTCAGGCGGATGGCAAACAGGCTACCTTTACGGTGGTGGTGCAATAAGCTTTTTTTTGAAAAATTACTAGAGAAGAGCCGCCCCAACCAAGGGGTGGCTCTTCTTTTTTCAGGCCGCCCAAAATCCGTGCTAAAGCTTACATTTGCCCTGAACCCAAAGGCTTTGGCAATTCAAGAGACCTAGAACTATGCAAAAAATCATCTATCGTGACCCCAATATCACGATTTTTCAAAGTGCGCTCTTCCAAACCAATTCTACCGTGGTTTGCACTGAAGACGTGGTACTGGTCTTTGATCCGGCTTGGTTGCCTGATGAGGTGGAAGCCATCCGGCAATATGTGGAGAGCATTCGGGCCAATCGACACGTTTTTTTGTTTTTTACCCATTCGGATTTTGACCACATCATTGGATATGGCGCGTTCAAGGCAGATAAGGTTTTTATGTCCAAGGCCATGGCCGAAAACCCGGATCAAGAACTGTGCGTAGAAAAATGCCTGGAGTTTGACGAGCAATATTATATCAAACGCCCATATCCGATAGTGTACCCCAAAGGTGATTTCCTGGTGTTTCGCGATGGGGTTCAATACCGGTACGGGAATACCAAAATGTCTTTTTACCTCACGCCAGGCCATACTGCCGACAGTATGATGGTGATTGTGTGGCAACTGGGGCTTTGTATTGCGGGCGATTATCTGTGCGATTGCGAGTTTCCGTTCATTTACCACAGCAGTGTGGAGTACGCACATACGCTTGACAAACTTCCTCGAATACATGACCGGAACTGGTTTACCCGGATGGTGCCAGGGCATGGGTCGCCAGCCTTGAACATCAATGATTGGCTGCAACGCCGTACCGAGGCACAAGCCTACCTTTTTGCCTTGCGGGAGAGCATCGCCACGAATGTGCCGTTTGACGAAGACTCCCTTTGGTCGCGATATGATTTCCCGCGTTTGCAACGGCAATACCACTTGGACAATATCGCCCTCATGACCCGCGAGTACGAGCAGGGTTTGTGGCAGTGGGACCCTGATTTTGAACTCAATTCGCCCGTTCTACAAGAGTCGTATATCTCTGATATTCAAGCAACTGAAAGTGAAGACGAAGGCTGAAACCCGCGAATGGCTCGAAAGCCAAATATTGGCAGAACACAGTAAGACGCAAACCATGCGGATTGTTCGATGGGTTGGGCACGATGCCGAGCGCCTGGAGGTTTTGATGGAAATTTTTCTGAACGACCCGCCTTCCAAACCTTTGCCCAAGGGGAGGGGCTACCAGTATATTTTTACCCAAAGGAGCGCCTGGGCGGTTCGGTACGTGGGAGAAGCGGCACCAGAAATCATGGCGCCCTGGTTGCCAAAACTGGTAGCGCAACTTCGTCAGCCAAACCTGCACGATGCCATCAAACGCAACACCTTGAATGTTTTTGAAGGACTGGATTTTAGTGCCGAATTTGACGACGACTTGGCCGACCTGTGTTTCCAATACCTGGAAGACCCCAAAGAGCCCATTGCGATTCGTTGCGCTTCCATGACGGTTTTGGAAAAAATTTGTCAGCGGGTGCCTGAATTGAAAAGCGACTTTCGCCTAATCCTGGAAAAGCACCTGGAACATGGCTCCGCAGGGTTTAAAAGTCGGGCCAGGAAGGTAATGTCGCGTTTGTAGTAGCCTCAACTTTTATCTGGAAAATACTGCTTGAGCAACTTCTTGTACGCTGGCAATTTCCGCATCCCAGCCAGTCGCGCCTCGTTTTTCAAACGTTCCAAATCGGAAAAACCCTTTTTAAACGCCATTTCCAATGTAGATAAGGCTTCGGTCGCTGTTGGGGACTGGGCGACTGCCAAATAATAATATCCCATGGGGTCTTCAGGATTCAGTTTGATGTATTCTGAAAACCATTTGGCAGATTGCGGCAAATCGTTTTTGGATAAATACAATTCACCCTGACTGAAAAAAGGCATCTTAAACTGCGCATCCAACGAAATGGCTTTCAAAAAATGTGCTTCTGCTTCTGAGGTTTTCCCCAATTTAAACGCTGCTTCCCCCAAGTTTTGATAGATTTCTTTGTCATTGGGATTGCGTTTTCGGTATTCCTCCCAGATTTTCTCTGCTGCCGCATAATCGCCTTTTTTAAAATGGTAAAGCCCTAGATTTACATATGCATCGCCATAATTCGGGTTGTAGAAAATGGTTTGCTGAAAGTGGTGGGCAGACTTTTCCTGTTGGTCCAAGCTAAAATAAACAAAACCCAGGTTGTAATGCGTCAAGGCGTAGGTGCTATCGAGTGCAATACCCTTAAGGCCACATTGCTCTGCTAAAACTTGTTGGTTTAACTCAGAATAACTGCCACATAGGTTCGCCCAAGGCACCACCCAGGTAGGGGAAAACCGAACGGCCTGGTTGAAATAAGCCACCGATTGTTCGTACTGCTGCGTCCTTCTGGCCAATAAACCCAGTTCGTTGTATGCAAAAGAAGCAGTGGAATCCAGTGCCAGTGTTTTTTCTTGAAATGACTTCGCTAATGAAAAAAGGGAGTCTTTTTCGGCAAGCGATTTGCTTCGTTCGCCTTGTAGCCGAATGTTCAACCCGGAAAAATAAAACTCCCTGGCTTTTAAAGAAGGGTAAGAGAAATGGTCCGCGCCCAGCAATTCCGCGGCTTTTTGCAGGTATTCCGGATAGAGTCGATAGCGTGTATCGTCGAGTCCCCAACGTCGGCGCATCTCCCGGGGGTCGGCCGAGAGGTAGTCTTTGATGGCTTTTTGAACTTCTTCTTGAAGGGAGGCTGCGAGGTCGTTCCGCATCAGGTTTTTGTAAGGACGCATCGCCGGATGGTCTTTTATCTGAAGGTAAATGCTGTATGCCGCCCCTTTTTCCGGTTGCAACAAGTGCCCAGTTCGCAGGGCCTCTTCAAAATCATGGTAGAGGCCCAGAACGATCGAATCCGAACCCATAACGCCTATTTCCGGGCTTTTACTAGCAATATTGGCGGAAGTTTCGGCTTGTTTTGCTTGGTTGTTTTGCCGTAATGCGGCCAAGGTCGTTGGGTCTACCTTGGCAATAACCCGGTCCTTGCTTCCATAGGTAGCCGGTGTTTGTCGGCGATCCAGGTTGATGGTGGCGCGGCGAACGCTGTCTTCCAAAAAACGCTCAATTTCACGGAGATTAACCCGCCGGTCCTCATCCACATCAGCCAATCCGCGCAAACCCTTCAATAGGTAATAGGAAAACACGCTGTGCCCACCCCCCCAGTCTTCTCCTTCATGTGAAACCTCTTCTGCACCGCAAGACAGGATTTTGATCTCCTTGTCGAATTGAGTGGCCAGGGCCAGGGCAGTGGTTTTGCTGCCATTGGTTTCAGAACCTGCCATATTGCCCGAACGGCAGGCATCGGCAATCAGCAGGATTTGCACCTGTTTTTCTTGGGAAAGGTTGGTGATGGCCCTTTGCAGGGAATGAATGGAAAGCGCTCCCCCAGCGGCGTAATTGTTCTTATACACATCGTAGGCCAGTAGATAACCTTCTTTGGTAATCTGCGTTTCCACATCCCCATGCCCCGAAAAATAAATAATGGCCAAATCGCCTTCCGAACTTTCAGCAATGAGCCAGGAGAGGGCAGAGATGATTTGCGGGTAGGTAGCCTTTTCGTTGGTCAGCAGGCGGATGTTCTCCGAAGGAGTGTTCCCACCCGCCGGAGTGCGCAGGTATTCGGCAAACGCTTCGGCATCCCGATGGGCAAAGCGTAGCTTGGGGATGTTTGGGTAGTTGGACACCCCAATCACCACAGCCCTCGTGGTTACTTTGGGCACCATGGCACTGATTTGGGCAAAGGATTGGGTACAACAAATCAGCACTTGCAGGCCAGTGGCAAGGAGTACGGCTAAGAATCGGCTGGAGGGCATAACCATGATTTTACGTTGGCCAAAAGTCGCTCTTTTCTGTTGAAAAAGTACCGACGAAATAAGCTCCTCCAAATCGTGCGCTTGTTATTTCGTTGGTACTAAGCGGATGTTTGGAAAATCGCGCCATTATTTTTCGATATCGAACTTGTATTCAACGGTTTCTATCCGCGGGTTGCCAGCGGCATCGGTTTCCCGAAATACAATGTTGATGCCGATGGTTTCTGGCGCTTCTTTTTCCGAGCTATCGAACACCACATCGAAGTGCCCCTTACTGCCCGCTGCGATGGGGCCACGGGGGAAATCTACTTTGGTGCACTCACATGCATCCACAATATCAATCAGGATTTCCTGGCCGCTGGTATTGGTGAGTTCGAAAAAGAGCGTCCGTTTTTCGCCTTTTTTCACCTTGCCCAAATCTACCATTTTTTTGTCCCAGGTCACAAATGGGGTGGGGATTGGGGAATTGGTGATTTGTTTATCTGTGGAGGCGGGGATTTGGGGATTTGGGGAGGGGCTTTGTGCCTTTTGAGCAGTATTGCAAGCCAACAATACCGCCAGTGTAAGAATTGGGAAGAGGTTTTTGATTTTCATGTTGTAAGTGTTTAGTTGAGTTCACGGTTATTGAAGGCCTATGCAAATGGTTGATGAAGGTTTATCCGGTTGATGAGGGTTTATTTCCATACTCGATAAGGTGGTAACTACTGCTTTCTAGAGTACGAATATAAACCCTCATCAACCGGATAAACCTTCATCAAGGAGGACAAGGGATGCCCCCTTAATTTCCTTGCAATTTCTTGCCGGCTTCTAACGCAGCTTTGATGTCGGCGTGGTTTTTTTCGATTTTTGACTTTTGGTCCTGCAAATATTGGATGGCATCCGAAGGGGCCATTTCGTCGGGTTTTTTGAACCCTTTCATCCATTCCATCATTTCATTCTCGGCTTTTCCGATGTTGTCGAGCACGGTGGTGTAGACGGCAGATTGTTCAGGCGTCATCGAGGCGGAAATCATAAATGTTTTGAGTTCGCGCGCTACCCGGTTCATATCGGCCATGTCTTTCATGGCTGCATCGTGTATGACTTCTGTTTCGTTAAAAAGGGTATCGATTTGTTTTTGGTCGTTGTTGCAGCTGGTGAAGCACAACAGGGAAAGCAACAAAAAGGAGAGGCCCGCTTTTGGGGAAGCAATGGCGCTTAAACGTGTCAAAAAGGCTGATTTTTTCATGTTAAAAATTTCGTGTTGAAAAAGAGTAGGCAAAGGTAGGTCTGCGCTGCTTTTACTGGTGGGAAAACGCGAATTTTGCCGCGCAAACGATTTTCAAATTCGCCTTTGCCCCTCCTGCCGAAACTCGAAGGCAGGAAGGCTACAGCGAGTAAAACAGCAGCCAACATGTCCCTACTTGCCATTTCGCCCATTGACGGGCGCTACGCCGACAAGACCCGCGAACTTGCCGACTACTTTAGCGAATACGCGCTCATACGTTACCGCGTTTTCGTTGAAATTCAATACTTTATAGCGCTTTGCCAATATGGTTTGCCGCAGCTTTCCACATTTGAGGAAGATAAAATTGACGAACTAAACGCCATTTTTGAGCATTTCAATATGGCCGATGCGGAGCAGATCAAACAAATCGAACGCACCACCAACCACGACGTGAAGGCCGTGGAGTACTTCCTTAAAGAGCGGTTTGATGCACATGGCCTGCGCGATTTGCGGGAGTTTGTACATTTTGGCCTCACTTCCCAGGATGTGAACAACACGGCTACGCCCCTGCTGTTCAAAACAGCGCTGGAGCAAGTGTATTATCCGCTCTTACTGCAGGTGCGTGATGCCCTCGAACAGGTGGCGCAAGATTGGGCGCGTGTGCCGATGCTGGCCCGAACCCATGGTCAGCCAGCGTCGCCCACGCTTTTGGGCAAGGAGTTTCAAGTATTTGTAGAGCGCTTGGACGTTCAAATCGGGCTGCTGCGCGGTATTCCACAACGGGCCAAGTTTGGCGGGGCCACAGGGAATTTCAATGCACATTACGCCGCTTATCCTGACTATGACTGGCAGCGTTTTGGCGACGATTTTGTCCGGGAATTCCTCGGTCTTGAACGGTCCAAACACACTACCCAAATAGAACATTACGATTGTTTTGCCGCGCAGTGCCAGGCCATTGGTCGCATTAACACCATTCTCATCGACTTCTGTCGGGACATCTGGACCTATGTGTCGATGGAGTATTTTCGGCAAAAAACCGTGGCCGGGGAAGTGGGGTCATCCGCCATGCCGCACAAAGTGAATCCCATAGATTTTGAGAATGCGGAGGGAAACCTTGGACTGGCCAATGCGCTCTTGCACCATTTGGCCGAAAAACTTCCAATCAGCCGATTGCAAAGGGATTTGACCGATTCTACCGTCTTGCGCAACATTGGGGTGCCAATGGGACACATTTTGGTGGCCTTAAAATCCATCCAAAAAGGCCTGAGCAAACTGATGCTCAACGAAGGCCAATTGTACGACGATTTGGAAGACAACTGGATGGTCATAGCCGAAGGCATCCAGGTCATTTTACGCAGGGAAGGGTATCCACAGCCCTATGAAGCCCTGAAAGCGCTCACCCGCGGCCGCCATCTGGTGACCCGTGAACACTTACACGAGTTCATAGACACCCTCGAGATTTCAGACACGGTGAAGGAGGAACTGAAGCAACTTACGCCGCATAATTATGTGGGCGCTTAGTATTAGTGGTAAGTGATTAGTGATTAGTGTTTAGTGGTGATTCAAACAGATACAGCCCCATAGGTTAATCACCTACGGGGCTGTATCTTTTCAACACTAAACACTAAACACTATTGAGTAACCGCCAAACGCTTAAGGATGGTACCTTTTTCGTTTTGGAGGCTAAGGGTGTACAGTCCAGCCTGAAGCGATTCTGTGGAAATTTCCACGATATTTTCGCCGAAAGACAAGTTCACGGTTTGGCGCTGGCATTGTCTGCCGCTGGCGTCGGTGATGGTAAGCGCAGCTTCCATATTTTCATCCGAGGTCAGCAGAAGCTTTGCTGGCATGCCAGCGGCTACTGGGTTTGGCGAAAGTTCGGCCAAAACAGCAGATTCCAGGTCGTTTGTCGCAGAGAAATTTTTGGTCTTGAACACACCAACTTGCTGAACGCCAGCAGGCTGGCAAAGGTCCCACTCGCTGTAAGCACGCACGCGCCAGTAGAGCGTACGGTTGTTGGGGATGCTTTTGGTAACGGTTACCGAAGTGGTATTATAAACCGTTTGGTAGAACAAACGTGGTGTAAGGTTGCTGAAGAGAAAGACTTCCACCGCGTATAGGGTAGCGTTGGGCACCGGTTCCCAGTGCAGCGTAAAGTCGTTGAACTGTACCGCTTGAGAGTCAATTGGCATGGCCAGTTGTACTACGGCATCATCATCGATTTCAGCACCGGCTTCGGTAACTTGCAGGTATTCACTGTGTCCCCAAGGGTTGGTGTCCTGCAGGTTGTCGCGCATGGCCGTGATTTGTTCCGGAGTGAATACTGCACCACATTCATCATAGGAATAGCCCATGATCAGGGTGCCGTCCGAACGAAAAGCAACGTCGTTCGGGTCATGTTGAACAACGGTACTTTCTGAATTGGAGTTGCAGTTCCAGCGGTAATTCAGGTAATCGGCACGGGTATCGCGGAAATAATCCCCGGCAATATAGCTGTTGGAAGAATCCGCTTTTTCCACCAGGTGGCCATCGATGTCTTCTGGAGCCGGTTGGGAGTAATCCCAATCAAAACCTTCCCATCCTACAAAAGGGTGGGGGAGGGAAAGGTGGTGGCCCGCTTCATGCGCCCAGGTTCTGTTGCCGTACCCAGAGCAGCTTTTGGACATTACAATGGCATCATACCAAGAATACCCGCAGTTGCCGGCAGGGTCGGCTACGATGAACGTATTGAGTCGGTTTGGAATCCGGTTGCTTTCGATCAGATCCGCTCCGCCGTCCCACTCATGGTCGTGCCAGTAGGAGCTGTTCAGGTAACGCACTGGGTCGCCAGGCATTAAGTAATACTTGATACGGGCCTGTTCGAAGTGCTCGTTCATTTGGCAGATGGACTGAATGGCTTGTTCCAATGGGTAATAACCAGCCCCAGAATCGGTACCGGTAATTTGAACAGTAACGGGGACGTAAAGCCAAGCGGTATCGCCTTCGCCACGTTCGGCAGCAATGGCTTCGCGGTTTTGACGGTAATAATCGAACCAGGGGGTGATCCCCTTGGTGCCGCACCATTCGTAGTTGTTTGGTGTCTGGCCAAAAGCTGCCACTCCGTTGAGTGAAAGCATAACAATGAGGGAGTAAAATTTCAATCGCATTGAAAGAGCAGGTAGTTGATTTGGATGGCAAATGTCTGGTTTCCATTTGGTCTTTGCCAAACTCTTTTCAAAAGAGACAGTAGGCGACAGAAATTGGGGTATTCGAAAAAACCAAACAAGCTCCAGCTTCGTAGGTTTTGAAAAATAAAAAATTCATTACAATGAAACCAACTACTCGCCGTACACTTTATGCCGCGCTGACCGTGTTCAGCCTCGTTTTTGCCGCTTTCATTTTTTTCAACGGTAAAAACAAATCCACCTTTCCCGAACTCAAGGACCGTAGCGGCGTATTGGCCCAAGACCCTGAATGGGCTGCCGTAAAGGCCAATTACACAAAAATATGTCAGGAACTGGAGGCTAAACCTGAAGACAAAAAGACCATGTTACAGCTCGCCAAAACCTTTATGCAGGAAGGGCGCGTAACCGGCGATTTTTCTTACTACAACAAGGCCGCGCTTGATGTAGTGGATTTGGTTTTGAAAAAAGACCCCACGCACTTGGAGGCCATTTGCCTGAAAGCCATGATTTATCTCTCCCAACACCGCTTTTCCGAGGCAAAGGTGTTGGCTGAAAACGCCAAGCAATTGAATCCGCACTATTCCTTTGTCTATGGCCTACTTTGTGATGCCAATGTTGAATTGGGACAATACGAAGAAGCGGTAGCTGCTGCCGATAAAATGGTGAGTACCCGCCCTGACATCCGCTCTTACTCACGGGTATCCTATCTCCGGGAAATTCACGGCGACTTGCCGGGTGCCATCGAAGCCATCCAAATGGCTGTTTCGGCAGGTTACCCAGGGGCGGAAGACAAAAGTTGGGCGCGTATGGTGTTGGCACATCTCTACGAAGATTCCAATGCGCTGGATAAAGCGGAGGAGCAATACCAAATTGCACTAACGGAACGCCCTGATTATCCGTTTGCACTTGCCGGTTTGGGGAAAATTGCTCGCTACCAAAAAGATTACCCAAAGGCCATCGAATACCTGGAGAAAGCAAAAGGGGTAATGGCCGATGCCGCATTTTTTGAGGAACTCATCGATCTCTACCGCCTCAATGGTCAGCCTGAAAAGTCAGAGGAATGCGCCAAAATCACCATCGACGCGCTTTTGTCCGACAATATTTCAGCCGCAAAAGACAAAAGCCTGGGGCATTACTCAGACATGGAGTTGTCTCATTTGTACTTGAAAACCAATCAATTGGATAAAGCGCTTCAACATGCCTTGGCCGAACAACAGCGCCGCCCGCAGAATATCGACGCTTGCGAAACCCTTGCTCGGGTGTATTTCAAAATGGGCAAACCGGCCGATGCTGTGTCCCTGATTGAAATGTCCCTTCGCACAAAATCACTGAAACCAGAACGTTTGGCCTTGGCAGGACAGGTGAAAAAAGCCATAGGCCAGCTGGCTGAAGGAGAAGCCTTGATTGCACAAGGCTTGGCTTTGAAACCTTATATGGAGCAATAGGACCAAACCTAAGAGCTTGTCTCAGTAATTATCTTTTCACCGCAGAGACGCAAAGGCACAGCGTCATAACAGGCTAATTGTCAATTACCCTGCGTCTTTGCGCCTCTGCAGTGAAAAGAAAAACGTGACTTCTGAGTCAACCTCTGGATTAGCACAAAAATCTAGCTTTACAATGAAAAACATCTTCCATACGTCGCTCGGGGCCATGTCAAAGGCCTTTTTCCTCTTGATATCAATGACACTGGCCTTTGAAAGTCAGGCACATACCATTAATTACGAACTTGCCCGTCTATCGCAAACCGATGTGGGTTGGACCTACCTGAAACTTGGCTTTGAACACATCGTCCCACTGGGTGTGGACCATATCCTGTTTGTGTTGAGCATATTTTTCCTGAGCAACCGACTGCGCACCATTATTTGGCAGGCCACCACGTTCACGGTGGCACATTCCATCACTCTTGGTCTGGCCATGTATGGCTACATTGAACCCTTGCCCGCAGTGGTGGAGCCTATTATTGCCCTTTCCATATTTTTTGTCGCCGTGGAGAATATTTTGGTGGGCGAATTGAAACCCAGCCGCTTGGGCATTGTGTTCCTGTTCGGTCTGGTGCATGGAATGGGTTTCGCTGGAGCCTTGTCGGAATTGGGGTTGCCACCATCTTCGTACGTGTCGGCACTGTTGAGCTTTAACGTTGGTGTGGAATTGGGACAATTAGCGGTCATTCTTGCGGCGTATTTTCTGGTAGGTCGTTGGTTTTCAAAGG
>JALHPW010000032.1:15630-16082 GCA_022842255.1 Saprospiraceae bacterium
GGACCGTGGAGCGCACCTTTGGGTGAGTTGGGTTTTCTAAGTACGCGATGATGGCGAATACCTTATTTTTATCCGATATGAACCACCATTTCGATACTTAAAAACTTTACGGCACTGGCACTCAAACCATAAAACAGCCTTACGTTTGCCCCGGCTTTCAAAAATGAAAAAACATGGGCACACATAGCCATCACGGACACCATCCCCTTAGCAAAGCAGGCTTACTCATTACGCTCGGAATTATTTTTGGCGATATTGGCACCTCACCCCTTTATGTGATGAAAGCGATTGTGGGAGAGGGCGAAGTCATTGACCGCTTGACCGTATTGGGGGTCGTTTCCTTGGTTTTTTGGACGCTTTTGATCCAAACCACCATTAAATATGTATTGATGGTGCTTCGTGCCGACAATAACGGCGAGGGCGGCATTTTTTCGCTGTATTCCTTGGTGCGT
>JALHPW010000033.1 GCA_022842255.1 Saprospiraceae bacterium
ACCGTTGGCAACGACGATATGGGGAGCGTATTGATTGGTTACCTCAATCGTTTGGGCGTTGACACCTCCTGTGTGGCACAAGTAGAAGAGCCTACTACCCTGATGTTGGGCACCCGCTCTGCGGTTTCGTCTAACCTTCAACTGTACCGTGGCGCCGATTCCATGTTGTCGATTCGTCAGTTCCCATTCCAATCGTTTGAAAAAATCGGCGTTTTCCACTCCACTTGTTTTGCCTTGAGCAGAAACCCCTCGCAGCACGTTATTTTACAAGCTGCTGAACGGGCCCAACGCGCCGGATGCCTGGTTTCCATCGATGTCAACTATACCGAAAAGGTGTTTCCCGACCGTATCGAAGCCAAAAAAGCCGTTTCTGAAGTTTGCCGTTATAAAGCGTTGGTCAAAATCAGCGACCTGGATTGGAAACGCCTGTATGAAGATGATGCCCAATCGCCGGAAGCAGTCATCGAGCACTTTTTGAAAATTGGTGCCTCGGAAGTGTGCTTCACCAGTGAAAAAGGATGCTGGGTGGGCAATGGCTCAGAAACGCATTCTTTGCCACATCGCCAAGACACTACCGGAACGGGCGATGCCTTCTTTGCCGGATACCTTACTGCCCGTCTGGACGATAAAAACATCCTAGATTGTGCTATCGCAGGTCGCCGGATGGCAGAATTGAAAACGCCCGTCACCGAAAAAATCGCCCGCGAACTGATCTACGAAGAGCTGGAAAAAATGGGGTGAACAGGATAGATGCCGGGTCTTGGATGCTAGCACGCCCGCAAACTTGAACTTATTTTAGCATTCAAACAGGTGGCGGTTTTTGGTGTTTGCCGAAAACCGCCACCTTCTTTTTCCTAGCGCCAAAACCACCTTACCTTTGTTCCGCCCAACCAGCCCATTGACCACATGAACCACATTGACCACATTTCAAAATTGACCACATTATCATAATATGGAATTCGCCACCACACTTTCCTCTGCCGAGTTGATTGAACTCGAAGACCGTTTCAACGCACACAACTACCACCCCATCCCGGTCGTGCTGGAACGCGGCAAAGGCGTACACGTTTGGGATGTGGAAGGCAAACAATATTTCGACTTTCTTTCCGCATATAGTGCTGTAAATCAAGGCCATTGCCATCCGCGTATCATCGCAGCATTGGTAGATCAAGCCCAAAAACTAACCCTTACCTCAAGGGCTTTTTACAACAACTTGCTGGGTGAGTACGCCGAGTTTATGACCCAGTATTTTGGCTACGAGCGCATTTTGCCCATGAACACCGGGGTGGAAGCGGTGGAGACAGCCATCAAACTCGCACGTAAATGGGCCTATCAGATTAAAGGTGTGGCAGAAGGCAAGGCTAGGGTCATTTTTGCTTCTGGCAATTTCCACGGACGAACCCTGGGCGTTATTTCTGCCTCCACCGATCCGGATAGCCGCAATGGTTTTGGTCCGTACATGCGCGGCTTTGAAGTCATCCCTTACAACGACTTAGCCGCGCTCGAACTTGCTCTGCAAGACCCCAATGTGGCGGGTTTTCTTGTGGAACCCATTCAAGGAGAGGCCGGTGTGAACGTTCCAGACGAAGGATACATTGCCACGGCCTATGAACTATGTAAATCCAAAAATGTACTTTTCATCGCCGACGAGGTACAAACCGGAATCGCACGCACCGGGCGACTGCTCTGCTGCGACCATGAGGGTGTAAAGCCTGATATTTTGATTCTTGGAAAAGCCTTGTCTGGTGGCGTCTTGCCCGTGAGCGCCGTGCTCAGCACCCACGAGGTGATTCTCACCATCAAGCCCGGCGAACACGGTTCTACCTTTGGCGGCAACCCGCTTGCCTGTGCCGTAGCTATGGAAGCCTTAAAAGTGGTCGAAGACGAACATTTGGCCGATAACGCCAAGGAACTCGGCAAAACCTTCCGCTCCCGGATGCGTGTGCTCCAACAAAAACGCCCGGACCTCATATCCTTGGTCCGTGGAAAAGGTTTGCTCAATGCCGTGGTGATCAACGATACCGAACAAAGCAAAACTGCCTGGAACATTTGTCTTGGCCTTGCCGAAAATGGGCTTTTGGCCAAACCAACCCATGGCAATGTGATTCGTTTTGCGCCGCCCCTGGTGATGAACGAAAGTCAGCTGGGCGAATGTTGCGATATCATTGAGGGCGTGGTGCTGGGCTTTGAAAAGTAGTTTGAAGGCCACTTTTTGCATCCTAAGCGACAAATCATAACCTTTCCCCTCGAAGTTTCATTTCTAGAAATCCGAATTCCCCATTCCCTCGTAATTGGAGATGGGCATCTACACTGGTGCCTTTCACTTTTTAAAATCCAATTACAGATATGGCAAATCGTTTTTCCACCACTTCGATTTCCTCGATTGTCCTCAGTCTTGGTCTCTTCTTATGTCTTTTCCCAAATTTGAATGGTCAAACCATTTACGGGCTTTCGGGCAACAACCTGATTTCGTTTAAAGCGACCACACCCGGGAGCCTGCTCAGCTCCGTTTCCGTAAGCGGCATCGCAGCAGGGCAAAGCATCGCAGGACTGGATGTTCGCCCCAACACCGGACAATTGTACGCCCTGGGGTATAATGCAAACTCTGGCGAGGCTCGACTTTATACCCTCGATGTGAATACTGGCGTGGCTACCGCCATTGGCTCCGCTGCTGTGACCTTGAAAACCAATATGGGCAAGGTCAGTATGGATTTTAACCCTACCGTGGACCGCATTCGCGTAACCGGGAGCGATAATTCCAACTACCGCCTTCACCCTGTAACGGGAGCCGTTGCGGCCACCGACCTGGACCTGGCCTTTGCCGCTGCGGACGCGAATGCCGGGACAAATCCCTCCATCGGATCGGTTGCCTACACCAACAGCTATATCGGCTCCACTTCAACTACCTTGTACAACTACGACGATTCCTTGAATGTGCTGACCACCCAAATCCCACCCAACAATGGCACCCTTAATACAGTCGGCAACAGCGGTATTTCGGTCAACCTGTCCGACCCAAGTTCCGATTTCGACATCTTTTACGACGCGGCAAGTGGCACCAATAAAGCTTATTTGGTGGCCAATACCGGCACACAAACCGCTGATAATCTGTACACAGTGAACCTGACCACTGGCTCAAGTACCCTGGTTGGAGCAATCGGGAACGGGGCTTCCGTCAGTGACATCGCCGTGATGATCGATCGCAGTATCCCTGCCAATGTGAGCGGCCAGCTGACCTATGCATTGACCAGCAATGGCAACCTGATTTCGTTCGACTCCAACCTACCAGGAACGATTCGCAAGCTTGTGACCGTTACCGGTGTGGGCATGGGACAAGTTCTATCAGGACTGGATTTCCGCCCAGCTACGGGTGAATTGTATGCCCTTGGCTACAACGCTACCAACGGGGAAACACGCCTTTACACCTTGGATGTGAATACCGGCGCTGCAACAGCCATCGGTGCCGCTGCCATCACGTTGAATACCAATATGGGAAAAGTCAGCATGGACTTCAACCCAACCGTAGATCGCATTCGCGTAACGGGCAGTGACAATTCAAACTATCGTTTGCACCCCACCACGGGCGCACTCGCTGCCACTGATTTGAATCTTGGTTTCGCAGCGGGCGACCTGAATGCCGGGGTTAATCCTTCTGTAGGCACAGGAGCCTACATCAACAGTTTTGGGGGCGCCATCACTACCACGCTTTACAATTACGATGATTCGCTCAATGTACTGACCACACAAATTCCACCCAATAACGGCACACTCAATACCATTGGCGCTTCGGGCATTGCAGTGAATTTGGCCGACCCGAGCAGCGATTTGGACATATTTTACAGCCAATACGGCAGCCCAAACCGGGCCTACCTCTCCGCCAATGTGGGCACTTCTACCTTCGATAACTTGTACACCATCAACTTGGCCACAGGTGTTGCCACGTTGGTTGGTAAAATCGGAAACGGTATCGCGGTCACGGATATCGCAATCTCCACCCAAGCGGTCGAAACGGCCTGCGATTCAAAAACAGTCGATTGTGTGAAGTATGAGATTCTGAGCATCACTAAAAACAACTCGGGCGACAAGACCTATCGGGTTCGGGTCACCAATAACTGTGCTGACAAACTTTCATATGTTGCCTTCCAGTTGCCCAATGGAACCACGGCCGTTGGCCTGCCCAACAACAGCACCTTTACATCGGCAGCAGGGCATGTGTACGATGTGCGCAACCCGAATTTCTCGCCATTCTACTCTGTACGTTTCAAGGATCAATCTGCCGACGGCATCGCCAATGGGCAAGCTGATTTATTTGAATACACTTTACCCAACACGGCAAACCCAACCTTCATCCATGCAGTGGCCCGCATAGGAAATTTTTCACGGGAAGCTTATCTCAACGTATTCCGTTGCATGGTAGGCAGTGCTGCACAAGATCCAAGTGCCGAGGAGCGCGAAGCAGCGGCAACCCTGGTTTCCAATACTGAAATCAGCTTGTTCCCCAACCCAACTGCAGGCGTGTTGTATGCCGACCTATCTGCGTGGGATGCACCGCAAATAGAGGTCCGCGCCTACAACGCACAAGGCCAGGTTGTCCTTCAGCAAACGTTACAAGGTGGTGGAAACCAAGAACTTATTGATGTGCCAAGCAACTTGCCAGAAGGCTTTTACTTCGTCGAATTCAGTACCTCTACTGGTAAGCGGCAAGTCAGCAAAATCATTGTGAATCGTTCATAGACCGATTCCTAAGAACAAGGCAGTTTAAAGCCCCTCGGATGCATAAGTGGCATTTCCGGGGGGCTACTTTTTTTATTACCAGCGCTGTATTGCCAGGAAAGACCCAAGGCATATTTATTTTGCCCAAACACCCAAACACCACACCCATCTATTGCAATGACGCATCTACACAATATAACACTTTAGACGCAAGATATTTTTGTTAACTTGCGTTAGCGTACATCTAAGAAACAGTTTCTAAAACTCAATCACCTATGAAACAGCCCCATATTTGTTTCGCCATTGCCGGACTGTGCTTCGGATCCTCCCCAAAAGGACTCGGCCAGCCTACCAGTCGGGATAGTATCCCCATTGAACAACCTACTCCTTCCCAGCCAGCAAAGTCGAGCGATGCTACCTCGGCCACTTGCGCCACCACCGAAGAGTTTAGGGGGCCTAAAATGTTGCGTGGCGTGGAGGTAACTGGTGGGCAACTGACCATTCCATTTAAAATCCGGCCTAAAGCCGAACACGGTACTTTCCGCCTCACCACCGATGTCACGCTCGGTGCCTTTATCGGACTGACCAAACGCTTGTCTGAGAAAAAAGAGCATTATATCACCATTCCCATAACGGCGGGGCTGACGTTTATCAACATCAACGACAACAACACTTCCCTGGAGTTTGCCGCATCAGATGGCGGGGAAACCGATGTAGTACCTGGACTCACCTGGAGTTCAGGCATCATTTTACAATTCGAACAATATAACCTCGGGTTGATTTTTGGCAAAGACTACGCCAGCGAGGTCGGTGACCAATGGCTTTACCACCGAAAAATGTGGTGGTCATTTGGCTTGGGGTTTTCGTTTACGAAATAGATTACCCTTTCTCCTGCCTACGCCAGGGTTTTATCACCAGCCGCAGGCTTTGGTCGTATGTAAGATAGTTCCAGACCCAGTTTAGGAAAACAAAAATCTTGTTTTTCGTGCCCAGGATGTAAAGCAGGTGAATAAAAAGCCACATCATCCAGGCCAGGATTCCCTGTGTGCTCCAAAATGGCAGGTCTGCCACCGCCCGGTGCCGCCCGATGGTAGCCATACTTCCCAGGTCGAAATAATGGAAGGGTTCGGGCTGTTTACCCTGGACAATCCTAAGCAGGTTTTTGGCCAGTTTTTTACCTTGTTGCATGGCGGGCTGAGCCACCTGAGCATGTCCGTTCGGCCATTTGGGTTCGTGGGTTTGAAGGGCAATATCGCCGAGCGCAAATATGTTTTCTACACCGCTAACCGCATTGAATTCATTGCAAATCAAGCGGTTGCCTCTACCATAGGAAGTAGCCGGAATGCCTTCAATTTTGTTGCCCGTAATCCCTGCCGCCCAAATCACCTTGTCCGCGCGAATGGTGGTACCATCATCCATCGTAACCACCTGACCATCGTAGTCTTTCACCACTTTATCCAGCCAAAGCTGTACCCCAAGTTCGGTGAGGAATTTTTCGGCCTTGGCCGATGCTGCCGGTGACATGGCATTGAGCACCCTTGGGTCGCCATGAATCAGGTGGATCTGAATTTCATCGCGGTTGAGATCTTGGTAGTCCTTCCCGATGATATGCCGTTTCATTTCTGCCAAAGAACCTGCCACTTCTACACCCGTTGCCCCACCACCTACCACCACAATATCCAGAAAACGTTGGCGGTCTTGATAATCATTGGCGGTTACCGCGCGCTCGTAATCCTCAAAAATGGCATTGCGCAGGTACAAGGCTTCACTGACCGACTTCATAGGAATGGCATGGGCGCGTACCCGTTCGTTGCCGTACCAATTGGTGTCCGCGCCGATGGCCAGCACCAGGTAATCATATCGCAGTGGACCAATATCGGTGTCAATTTCTTGATCTGCGGGGCGTACTGCTGATACCGTGGCCAGTCGCACAAATACATTTTTATTGTTTTGGAAAACCTTTCTAAAGGGAAAAACAATGCTAGAAGGCTCTAAACCAGCCATTGCAACCTGATAAAAAAGCGGTTGAAACTGGTGGTAGTTGTTTTTGTCGACCAACACGACTTGGAAGTCTTTCGATTTGGCCAACCGGCGGGCAAGGGTGAGCCCACCAAAGCCGCCGCCCACAATGACGACGCGCTTTTGTTGGGTATCCGGGATGTTAAATTTCATAAGGGAACATTTGTATCTTAAACCTTATGCGGCAGGGAGTGTTTAGAAAAACAGGATAAAAAACGAAGCAATTTGGCTTTTTTTCAAGGAATCTCACTCCCTAAAGGGTGAAAATTAGAGATTGGCTTGGAACTTGCATCCATTTTGACGTAAGTTTGCAAAGTAAAAAGGTATGAACCACATATTCACCCATAATTGTTGTTGCTGTTGTCCTTCCGAACGGAAAGGGGCAATAGCCGCTTTGGGGCGAAGCAGGGTATCATAAACCTGTTATGCTGTACCAAAACAAAGCACCCTTTCCCGCCTGCGCAGGAAAGGGTGCTTTGTTTTTTTTACCCGCCGAAGCTTCAGCGAAGGCGGGTTCCATTTAAATCAGCTTCCGCGAAAGCGGGTTCACCCAATCACTTCATCACAACTCACTTCATCACTCATTCACTCATTCACTCACTAATTTATGAAGGCGAACAACATTCTTGAAACCATCGGCAATACCCCCCATGTACGCATCAACCGCCTTTTTGGCGACCAACATGAGGTTTGGATCAAACTGGAACGTGCCAACCCTGGTGGCAGTATCAAAGACCGCATCGCCCTGTCTATGATTGAGGATGCGGAGCGAAAGGGAGAACTCCGCCCCGGAAGCGTCATTGTAGAACCTACCAGTGGCAACACCGGTATCGGCTTGGCCATGGTGGCCGCTGTGAAAGGTTATCCACTTGTGCTGGTGATGCCCGAAAGTATGAGCGTTGAACGAAGGCGGTTGATGGCGGCCTATGGGGCACAGTTTGACTTAACCCCACGCGAAAAAGGCATGAAAGGTGCAATTGCCCGAGCTCAAGAGCTGGTGGACCAAATCCCCGGGGCCTGGATGCCACAACAATTTGAAAATGAAGCCAATATAGCGGTCCACAAGGCCACTACGGTCCAGGAAATCCTGGCAGATTTCCCGGATGGGATTGACGTTTTGATAACGGGTGTCGGCACTGGCGGGCACATTACAGCATTGGGGGAGGAGCTAAAAAAGCATTTCCCCAAATTGCAGGTTTTTGCGGTTGAGCCCACCCTGAGCCCGGTTATTTCGGGCGGACAACCTGGCCCACACCCCATTCAGGGCATCGGGGCGGGGTTTGTGCCGCGAAATTTACATACAGAAATTTTGGACGGCGTTATCCAAATCGAAAAAGACGACGCTTTTGAATACGCACGCCGTGCAGCCTTGGAGGAAGGTATTTTTGGCGGCATTTCATCGGGCGCTACCCTGGCTGCCATTGCACAGAAATTGCCGGAACTACCCGCTGGGGCGCGAATTTTAGGCTTTAATTACGATACCGGGGAGCGCTACCTTTCCATCGAAGGGCTTTAACAATGGGATGGGGCACAATCGGTTGCTACCCCTTCCGTAACGGCCGCCCCATAAATTGCACTTCCTGAGAGCATAAAAAATGGCTTGTTATACGAAGCAATTCGTGTAACAAGCCATTTTCTTAATACCATTTTAAGCTCAATTCAATTTTTTTTGCCAAAAGAATCGGACTTTTGCATTCCGTATTCCAACAGGCAAGTACGGGCACAAAACACTTTCTATTTTAGCACGATATTTGCCGCAATTTAATCAAGCCGTTCGGCATCAAAATTTTCAAATCTTATGAAAGTATTTCGACTTACAAAACTATTTGCCATTTGGGCATTCTTGCTTGGAATGATGCTCGTACCGCAATCTTGCGGGGAAAACGAAATAGACGACTCACTCCCCAATGCACATGACTACGACTACAAGGTGTACTGGGAATGGAACGAAACATTCCTTCAAATTGACCGCTATGCGCGGGGTTACCGCCCAGGACCTGGTCCACGTGCCTTGGCATACTTAGGGCTTTCTGCCTACGAATGCGTGGTTTCGGCCATCCCCGAAAACCGCTCCATTGCAGACCTGTATGCTGGTCTCAATGTCCCAAAAGCAGACCCAAATCTCGAATATTACTGGCCAGCTTGCATCAATGAATCCTACGCTTACCTGATGGAGCGTTTTTTCCCGCACATGCAAAACGACCCAAACCCCAATGTAACACACGCATTTGGGTTGATTGAAACCACTCGTGCCAGATTGCATGGTCTGTATTCGCAAGAAACTACCCCGGAAATCCTGGAACGTTCAGAAAAATTTGGTCGTGAGGTGGCGGCTGCCATCTATGTATGGGAACAATCTGACCTGATTGGCCACAACGCATTCCTTGACCCTCAGCCAATCTCTTACACGCCTCCTTCCGGACCTGGCTTGTGGGCACCAACCCCTCCAGATAACTCCCGTGCCATGTTCCCACAGTGGGGCCAGGTGCGCACTTTTGCCATCAAGCCGGACGAAAGATTGTGCCGCCCGCCTATTGCTTACGGCGAACATCCCGCTTCTCCTTTCTACTCACAGGCTTTAGAGGTGTTTAGCACGGTAAATGCCATAAACAACCCACCTGCTGGTTTGGAAGATTGGGCTGCCAACCAACGTTGGGCTGCCATTTTCTGGAGCGATGATATCCTCAACCTGACTTTTGCGCCTCCTCCTCGCTTGGTGGCGGTACTCAACCAGGTAGCTGCAAACGAAGAACTCGACCTTGCAGGCTGCGCAGAAGCCTATGCCAAAATGGGCATGGCACTCAGCGACGCCGGTGTTGCACTTTGGCATTCCAAATATGTTTACAATGTGGAACGCCCCGTCACTTACATCCGTCGGGTGGTGTCGCAGCAACATCCAGAAGCCTCCAACTGGTTGACCATATTGGATGCAACTGCGGTTGGCGGACAATATGGTATCACGCCAGCCTTCCCAGCCTACCCATCGGGTCACTCTGGCTTCGGCGGCGCTGGTGGAAAAATCCTGTCTTCGTTCTTCGAATACAATGCACAACACCCTGGCACTTACACCTTTACAGATCTTTGCCACCAATTGCGCACAGAATTCTTGGGCACCCCACGCGTGTTCACTTCTTTCTCTCAGTTGGGCGAAGAAGATGCGTATTCGCGTATTCCACTAGGCGTGCACTTCCGCATGGACTGCGAGGTAGGCCTTGAAGTAGGTCGCCTGTGCGCACAGCGCGTATTGGAACTGCCTTGGAAAAAGTAACGAATTACGAAGTACGAGGTGGGAAGTACGAATTTGTACGGAATTATATTGAAAAACAATGGGGCGAACGGCATAAGCTGTTCGCCCCATTGTTTTTATTTTACCAATTGCACCGCGTACTTCGCAATTCGTACTTCCCACCTCGCACTTCGCACTTCGTAACCCGTACCTAGTTCCCTTCTTTATAATTCTCCCAAGAATTCTTGTTGTAAACTTCCTCTGCAGCAAATTTCAATTCTTTCATCAAATCACCAGATTCTTTAAAGCCTGGGGAAATCATGATGCGCTCAAATTTTTCATTCAGGTACACCAATGTTGGGTAACCCATTTTACCGTCAAGCAGGGCATAAGCAAGGGTATGTACACCGCCGCGACCATTATCGTTGGCGACAAAACCAAAGCTTTCGCCGTTGAATTTGATTTCTTCGCGTTGTTCGGCGTTCAGTTTGACCGGGTAAAAGTGCTCCGTGATATAGGCCGCTACCGCTGGGTCAGCGAAGGCACCCTTATCCATTTTTTTACACCAGCCACACCAGTCTGTAAATACATCTACCACGAATTTTTTGGGCTTTGTTTTGTTGAGTTCAACCGCTTGTTCCCAAGTGTACCATTTGAGTGGTTCTGGTTCGGCGTTTCGAAAAGAAAGGCTGGCAAAGGCGATAGCCGCAAATGCCAAAGCGAAGAGGGCAATTTTTTTCATGCTTAATTTGCTGATGTCTGCGTGGTTGGGGAACCTCACAGGGGGGAAAACAGATTTTGTATGCAGCGCCTAAGACCGCTGCAAAAGGCCGGCAAAAGTACGCCCCCCTGATATCCGGTTTCGTTAAGATTTGGCAAAAGTTGCCTATTGGGCAAATTGACGGATGTATGGTTCCTGAATCCGCTAAAATTCTTCAACCACCGAGCTGCCCGATGAGCCATCGCCGCTGGTCCACTGCCAGGTTTCCTGCAATCGAATCCGACCGTCTGGCAACATTTCCGGCACCGAACGACAAATACCGGTCTGCAAAACGCCTTGAAGATTGACGTGATGGTAGCGCATATCCAGGTTACCCATTTCATCCACCAGCGCAATCAGGTGTCCCTCAGCAATACCACCACCGGCGTACGTTGCCGTGACGATGTTCCCGGTTTGCACATAATGGAAAATGGTATCGCCCGAAACTTCCCCATTGGGGGTATTGCTGATGGAGCGGAAGGTTTTTTTGTTGTAATTCATTGAAATTTAGGACATTACGTCATTGGGGTCATTGGGTCATTGAATCAAACGATAGTTTCGATACTCCCCGGGTCGCCAGCCAGTCCACTTTTCTACCCAGTTTGAAAGCCGGTCCTTGAGTGGCCAGCGTACTTGGGTGGGGTCGCTTTGAAAATGCCAATTCTGCTCTTGGATGCGCGACTGAATCACCTTGGGGTGTGTCCCCTCAAAATGCGCAAGCGGCTCTAAGCCATCATAAGGAAAGGTTTCGGCCGTACCGACATGGTTCAATGCCGCTTCGTCGCTGAGGTACATTTTTTTGAAATGCAGCTGTTTTTGCTGCTGCACGCCCGGATGGCGCACCCAACCATAATGGTGGATATGGGCATTGGCAAGTCGTACACGCAATTTTGCCCCTCCTGCCCCGCCAGCCTTCCGAAAACCTTGCGCATCCCGGTAGGAAAAAATCGCCTTATTGTTCCGCACAATGCGAACCTCCCGCCGATACCACCTGCGGCTCATCCCAACATAATCGTAGGAGCCATAAAAATGCCGATAATCGAAAAGCAACCCGTCGGTTTGTGGGTCGTGGAGCCATTTTTCCATACTTGCACGGATATTCGGCAAGTCATCTTCATGGACGCATTCATCGCCCTGGATATAAAAACACCAATCGTACTCCGGCGGGATGGCTTGAAAGGCTTTGTCGGTCTCAACGGCCAAAACACGCCCGCCTTCCCGCAACGAGTCATCCCAAATCGTTTCGATGATGTGAATCTTGGGGTCCCCGATACTGCGTACCAGCTCAAGGGTGGCGTCCTCCGATTTTCCAACCGCCACCACAAAATAATCGCAGAGGGGCAGAATAGAGGTAATGGCCTGAACTACAGGGTAATCGTAAGTAATTGCGTTCCTGACAAAGGTGAATCCTGCAACTTTCATAGGGGGCAAAACTAGAGCAGAATTCAGAGAATTTTAGAATCGACGGAACGGATAGTAGATATCACGGCTGTCCCTTATTTTTGAGGCGATTTTGAAGACACCCCAACCCCGACGCTGCCTTTGAGGTTCTTACACTAGTTGGCCTTTAACAGCCTTTGTAAAATGGAAAACAAAAAATTGCTTCCCCAAATTGGCGACATCGCACCTGCTTTTGAGGTACAAACCGAAAAAGGGCTACTCCAATTCCCGGAATACAGCCAAGGATGCTGGTGCATCTTTTTCGCCCACCCAGCCAATTTCACCTCTGCTTGGACCATGTTTTCGGCTTTTTTGGCCATGAAAGAACGTTGGCTCAACGAACGCAATACCAAGGTGCTGGCACTTACCAATGAAACCCTGCGCCATAACAACCAATGGGCCGACAAGGCTCGGCGTTTCATTGGTATTTACCTGCGGGCACCCGTTATTGAAGACTTGGATTTCCATATCGCCAAACTCTACGGCCTCGCCTCTGGGCGTCGTCCACAACAAGGTTGCGACCGTTTGGCCTTGATCATCGACCCGGAAGGGATTGTCCGACTGATTATCCACCGACCACTGCCCAATATTGAAAGCGCATTGCTGGATATTGAGCGCGAACTCGACCGACTGCAAGGAAAAGTAACTGACCATGAAATAGATAAGCAACTGGAACCCTATGGCGTGGCAGAACTTTCCGATGCCATGGGACGGCTCTATAAAGCGGAACCTGCCTATTTTTCTAAAAAGAAAATCAACCCGAATTGAGTTGGGATATTGGGATATTGGGATATTAAAGCAGGATTTCATTCCCAATATCTAAATATCCCAATATCCCAATTGCACGCATCTTCTTTTTTGACAAAAAGGTGTTTGAAACGTTACCCTACTTAAGTACAGCCCCCCTACATTTGTGCGCAGATTTTGTCTAAATTAAACAAGAGTGCCGAATAGGTGTTTGACTTTGGATATCGGATTTTATTGCTCCGACCCCAATTTCCAACAATCGAATTTCGAACAGTCCAAAGTCCAAAAACATGCAACGTCGCTACCGCACCATCCCCGATTTGAAAATCAATGAAAGTGCCAAAGCAATCGCTTTTGACGACTCGGCACTGGCTTGCAAGCTTACCTCCATGGGGCTTTTACCTGGTACGCGTATCGAGATGATTCGAAAATCCCCTTTTGGGAATGCATACTACGTGAAGGCGGATGGGGTGCGTTTGGCACTGCGTGAAGAGGAAGCAGCCAGCATCCTCTTGGAGATGTAACTTGTTGAATCCTAGCGAATTGAATTTCGCTTTACCTCGCGGATTGAATTTCGCGTTATTTTGTTATGATTGGCGACGGCGACTCCCACACACTAAAAATTGCGCTCATTGGGAACCCCAACAGCGGCAAGTCCACGGTATTCAACCAAATGACAGGCTTGCGACAGCGTACCGGCAATTTCCCAGGCGTTACTGTGGAAGTCAAGGAAGGTACCCTCCGGTTCCCCAATGGCCACGAAGCCACCTTGTACGATTTCCCGGGCACCTACAGCCTCTACCCTACTTCCTCAGATGAAAAGGTAGTGACCTCGGTGCTGGCCAACCCCGCCGACCCGTTCTTCCCAGACGCACTGGTGTATGTGGCAGATGTGACAAAACTGGAAAAACACCTGCTGCTTTTCACCCAACTTTTGGACCTGAACCTCCCGCTTTTGCTCGCGCTCAACATGTCGGATAGCGCCGCAGAATTGGGCATCAAAGTGAATGCCTCCAAACTGGCCGAATCCTTTGGCGTACCGGTAATCCCCATCAGCGGTCGAACCGGACAAAACACCATGCGGCTTATCATAGAACTGGAGAAAATGGTGGACGGTCCACGGTCTACGGTTCACGGTGCACGGTCCACGATGGACGGGGCACGGTTGACGGTAGACGGTGCACGGCCCACGGTGGACGGCACACGCAAATCCGAGCCTGGAGACTCCGTGTACCGTGAACCGTCCACCGTGTACCGTAAACCGTTTTACCCGCTCACAGAATCGGAAAAACAGGTTTCGGAGGCCATTCGCCATAATTTAGGCGTTGAAAATCCTTATCGGGCACTGTTGTTGGCGCACCATTCGGAGTGGTTGTTTTTCCTGAAAAAGACGGAAAAAGACACCATTGCGGCCATCGTCACAACCAAAAACTTCCAATCCCTTCGCGCCCAGGTGGATGAAACCTTGGAACGGTACGACCGTTTCACGCCCATTTCGCAGGCTGCGGTGGCCACTCCGCCCGCATTCCCAAACACCCCAACCGACCGGATTGATGCCATACTTACCCATCGTATAGGCGGGCCTTTGATTTTTTTCGTGGTCATGATGCTCGTTTTTCAGGCTATTTTTGACTGGAGCACTTACCCGATGGACTGGATCGAAAGCGGTTTTGCGGCCCTTTCCGAGTTTTTAACGGCACAAATGCCTGCGGCTTGGTACACGGAATTGCTTACGGAAGGGATTTTGGCGGGATTAGGCGGGATTTTAGTGTTCGTGCCACAGATTGCTATTCTATTTTTATTGATCAGCATTTTGGAGGAGGTCGGGTATATGTCGCGGGTGGTTTTTATGTTCGACAAAACCATGCGGCGGTTTGGCATGAACGGGCGAAGTATGGTTTCGCTCATCAGCGGCAGTGCTTGCGCGGTCCCGGCCATCATGAGCAGTCGCACCATAGGCAATTGGCAGGAGCGCCTTATCACCATCATGGTTACGCCGTTTATCAGTTGCAGCGCTCGCATTCCGGTGTATCTTGTATTGATTGGGCTCGCCGTTCCAGCCATCAAAATTGGTGGCATTTTGAACCTGCAATCCCTCGTTTTTGGCGCCATGTACGTGTTGGGGGTACTTACAGCATTTGCTGCTGGCTGGGCTATGAAACGCTGGCTGAACCGTCGGGAGCACTCGTTTTTGGCCATTGAACTCCCCGTTTACCGGATGCCGCTGTTGAAAAACGTGCTCCTGAACGTATGGGAAAAAGTGCTGGCGTTTATTGCCGGAGCAGGCAAAATCATCCTGATTGTTTCGATTGCCTTGTGGGCCTTGTCCCGCTTCGGACCGGGCGATTCCATCGAAAAAGCGGAAATCGCCGCCAAAACCGAAGCATTGGAATCCAAGCTGGATTCGGCAGATACGGACGGACTTATACAGCAACGCAAACTCGAAGCATCCTGGGCCGGACAATCCGGGAAACTGATGGAGCCCGTCATTCGGCCTTTGGGATATGACTGGAAAATCGGGATTGCCTTGCTGACATCCTTTGCCGCGCGCGAGGTCTTCACGGGCACCCTGGCCGTCTTGTACAACATGGGCGGCTCGGAAGCCGATATCAACGACCGCGGCGAAAACGAGGCCAAAGCCACGCTGCGTGAGCGTATGAAAAGCGAAAAATTTAGCGATACGGGCAACCCCGTGTACACCTTGGCCACGGCGCTTTCCTTGCTGGTGTTTTATGCCCTGGCCATGCAATGTTTCAGTACTTTGGCAGTGGTTCGCCGCGAAACCGGTAGCTGGAAATGGGCGGCCTTGCAGTTTGGGTTTATGAGCGGGCTGGCTTATTTGGCTGCTTGGGCGGTTTATGTGTTGTTTTCTTAGGGCTGGTTTTGCCACGAATTACACCAATTTGCACTAATTAATTCGTGGCAATTCGTGCAATTAGTGGCCAACTCCAAACATGCTTTTTGCCACGAATCACACCAATTTGCACTAATTTTATTCGTGGCAGTTCGTGCAATTAGTGGCCAACTCCAAACATGCTTTTTGCCACGAATTACACCAATTTGCACTAATTAAATTCGTGTCAATTCGTGC
>JALHPW010000034.1 GCA_022842255.1 Saprospiraceae bacterium
CGGTAGATGCTTTTTTTGAAAAAATCAACCGTATCCCATCTCCTCCGATAGAAATGGATTGGGATTTCGAGGATGATGATGAACTAAAAAAAAGGCTTCCCAAACTCTTCAAAAAACTTGAAGGCTGAAATCATCACCTGCGAACTAAACATCGCGCCACTCTTTCAAACATGTCCACCCGCCGCCGCGCAATCAAAACCCTCGTCGCTGGAGCCGCCGCGCTCGCGACGTCTCCCACCCAAGCATTTGCAAAAATGACCGATCATCAATCACCAGTCACCAGTCAACCGATCACCCCCTCCTTCGCATTGACTTCGGCGGGTAAAAGCCAGCCAATCATCCGACGCGGCAACATCCGCCACTCCGTGTGCCGCTGGACCTACGGCGATGTGCCGCTAGAAGAACTCTGCATTTTCGCCAAACAAATCGGGCTATCTGCCATCGATTTGATTGGCCCCAACGAATGGGTGGTGTTGAAAAAACACGGGCTCGACTCCTCTATGTGTAATGGCGCTGAAATCGGACTGACCAAGGGTTTCAACGACCCGCAATACCATGCGCAACTCGTTCAAAATTACACAGATATGATTCCGCAGGTGGCAAAAGCGGGCTATAAAAACCTGATTTGTTTCAGCGGAAACCGCAACGGAATGGACGACGAAACAGGCTTGAAAAACTGCGTAACAGGCCTGAAAAAGCTGCTCCCGCTCGCCGAAAAAAATGGGGTGGTGTTGCAGATGGAACTCTTCAATTCCAAGGTGGACCACAAGGATTACATGTGCGACAAATCAGCCTGGGGCATTGAGCTTTGTAAGCGCCTGGGCTCGGAAAATTTCAAATTGCTCTTCGACATCTACCACATGCAAATCAACGAAGGGGATGTGATCCGCACGATTCGGGAGGGGCATGCCTATTTCGGCCACTACCATACCGCCGGGGTGCCGGGCCGCAACGAAATCGACGAAACCCAGGAACTCTACTACCCGGCCATCATGCGGGCGATTGTGGAAACAGGTTACAAGGGGTATGTGGCCCAGGAGTTTATCCCCACGGCGGGCGACAAACTGGGCGCTTTGAGCAAGGCCATTGACATTTGTGATGTTTGATTTTAAATAATCTAGCCTAACCGCAGAGGCGCAAAGACGCGGAGGAATTGAAGCCCAAAGGCATTGCGCCTCCGCGTCTCTGCGGTTTTATTTTATCGCACTACGAAAATTCTTAAACATGAAAAATACCCTATTTTTTACCACATCCTTGCTCCTGCTAACGCTCACTTCCTGCAAGGACAAAAACAAATCCGTTTATGAAAACTGCTGTGGAACGGAGGCTACCGTGGATTCCTTCCGCATTTCCGTCCCCACCTTGGACCAAAACGGCAATATCATCGACTCGACCAGTGCGGCACAAGTGTATATCCCCAATATTTTCATCAACGATAATTCCGGCGATAATAACCTTCTGATGGTGTTTGGCGGGCCTTCAATTGAACGGGTAACGGAATTCAAAATCACCAATGAAGATGGGGACCTCCTGTTTCAACAATTTGATTTCCTGCCCAATGACCCCGGTTTTGCTTGGGAGGGCTTGAAGCCCAATGGCACTCCGTATCAGGGGCTGTGTACTTATCTGGCCATCGTAAAGTTTATTGACGGTCAAACCAGGTTTTATCAGGGCAAGGCTTGTGTTTATAATTGCACAGACGAGGGGTTTCCAAACGAAAATCTACCCGGCTGTTTCTTTCCTTCCCAACATGATGGTAATGGTGGGAGGGACCCAAGTTTGCCTTATAACGCGTGTTTTTGAATGCTTACATACATTAAAACCAATCCCCCTTTCACAAAAGCGGAAAGGGGGATTGGCCAGGCAATCGCATGAATAATTGTGTATAAAAAGCCACAGAGCAGCGAAACGTCTGTAGAAAAGGGGCGCTTAGCTCTAAGCTCAAATTTTAATAAAACTCAACGTTTTCGATACTTCAGCATTGCCAAGTTTAAGCAAATAAGTGCCGCTGGGCAAGGAGGAAACATCGATGGTATGAATGCCGTCCAGAATTGAAATTTCACGAACCAGTCGGCCATCGGAAGCATAAATCTGGCCAGCAACTTTCTGAGCCCCTTTCATCTCCACCTGCAAGATTTCCCGTACTGGGTTGGGGGAAATTGCCACCACCATGCCCTGGTTTGGGGCAATCAATTCTTCCTCAACCCCAACCAGCTGAACCTCGCACATTTTGTCAACCAACGGTGGAACATCCGTAACGTATTTGGGTAAATTGTTAAGCCCCAAAGCACCTTGCCGTTTACCATGCCGTTTATTAGGGCTGCAATCGTAAACAGTATCTGCATTCAAATCAAACTTGTAGTTGCCAAACAAACCCGGCTCCAAGCCTGAGCTTTCGTTCTTGAAGTCCTCAAAAATCTCACGGCAATTTTTTGCACGCTGCCAGATTTTGATATCGTCCAGGTTTCCTCGAAAAAATCGGTAATTGGCAGCAGGGTCATACCGATTCCTACCCAATTCAAATATTGGGATTTCTGAAACTGGCTCATAAAAACCACAGGTCACCACCTCCGGAAAGCCATCAATGTATAGCCACAGCCGAGTGTCTCCCTCTTTTACCACCGCAAAATGGTGCCAGGCATTATCGGCAACGGCAGCAGTGGAAGACAATTCCTCGCCGCCCAATACGGTTGCGACGGATCTGAAGTTGAATCGTACCAAGCCATTGTCCCTGACTTCGAGCGTTACATTGGCATTTTTATCCGGAATATCAAGAAACGACATCAGGATAACTTGCGGTTCAAATTGGGGCGTACACTTGAACCACCCTTCAATCGTGAAACTTGGGGCCGTCATCGCCGCACATTCCGGGAAAACAGCATAATCATCATCGCCATCAAACTGGAGGCTAAAATTTTGAGCATGCAAGGAAGTTGCGCAAACGGCTAAGAAAAACAGAGGAATAAAAGCAAATTTCATATTAAAAAAGTGGTGAAAAGATGAAGTAATGAAGTATTCTAAAATGTTCAATCAAACAACATATTCTACAAAAGTAAGGGTAAAAGGTTGCCATACAATATAAAGAGCCCCCTTCCCGTGTTTGCGGAAAGGGGGCTTCTTTTTAAAAACCTTGATACTGGTTAACTATATACCAAGCCAAGCTTAGAACCTCACCGTCAAGTTAGCAGCCAAAGTAGTACCCAACTGGCTGAACTGCGAGCCGTCGTAGGTTACGATGGAGTAGCGCTGGTTGAAGGTAATCGCATTGGAGTTGTTCTTCACCTGTACTGGGTCAGCCAAGACGGCTTCGCCAGCAGCGTTCAGGGCTTTCAACTCCCATTTTGGCAACACGTTGAGGATGTTGTTGACGTTGATACCGAGGCTAAGTGTTTTCGAGAGTTCGAAGTTCACACCAAGATCCGTAACAACGGCTGGCTTGAATTCCGTCTTCAAGTTTTGGTTCAAACCTGCCTGACGGAAGGTCGTTGGCCCAAACAAAGTGTTGTTCAGGTTGAACGTGATCTTTTTCATGCCATAGTCAATGCCCAGAATGGCTTTGTACTTCGGGCGCGAAGAGAAAAGCAGTGCATCCTGCGTGTAGTCAAACACACTTTTGCCAGCAGCAGCAATCAGTGGTGGGTTGATAACATCGCCATTGGGTTGGCTAACATCGCCAGCTTCGTAATCGCTCCGGCTTTTGGCGTTTTCCAAACCGTTGTTGATCACATAGTTGGCGGCAAGGTTGAAATTCAATTTGCCACTTCCGACAGCCACGTTGCGATAGCTGGCCACAAAGTCAATACCGCTGGTGCGGGTGTTGATACCGTTGGTCCAAAACGAAGCGGCAACGATGCCATTGGAGGTCAAGACCTGGTCAAGTGCATTGTTTGGATCGCCTGTTCCAGTGATTTCAGAACCAAGAATGATGCGGTTGTCCACAGCGATATTGTAGTAGTCGAGCGTTATGTTGAAGTTCGAGGTCGGTTTGACACCAAAACCCACCGTGATGTTGGTGGATTCTTCTGGCTGCAATTGTCCAACACCCAGCAATTTAGCTTGTGGGCTGTTGTTGTTGAAAATGCCTTTGGTCTGGATACCTTGGCCAGGAACGAAGCTCTGCTGTGCGATTTGCAGGTAAATCTGGTGCAACTGAGGCGCGCGGAAACCCGTGGAATAAGAGGCACGGAGGGTCAGCTTGTCGTCCAGCATTTTGTAACGCGAGCTGATTTTGTACACGAAGGTGTTGCCAAAATCACTATATCGCTCGGCACGCACGGTAGCGTCCAAAAGGAAATTGTCTGTAATGTCGTACGACAATCCCAAATAACCACCGTAGTTGTAACGAGTGTTTTTGCTGGCGTTGTTGGAGCGGGTTCCAGGGAAGGAATCAGCGCCATTGCCTACATAAGAAGCGGTGTCGCCTTCAATAATCTCATATGTTTCTTGCCGGAACTCGGTACCAACCGAGAAATTCAGGTTGTCGACCAGCATTTTGGACACGTCAATGTTGCCCACATTGTGCTGGAAGGAGTAACCGCCAGGTTTGAACGTAAGCGGGCTATTGAGACCCAAAGTGCTGTTGCGGGAATTGTTGACCGTGTAAAGTTGTTGGTTGCCACCCGTGGTAAAACTCACGTCGGTATTCCAGCCATTTTTCATCGAACGGATTCCGATGGTCCCGTTGTAATCGGTCAAGTCACCCTCGAAGGTAGGACCGTAGCCCACGTAAGGACGGCCTTCTGCCGCAGCAAGCACGGCGTACGGGTTGTCCGCAGGTCCGCGCCAGTAAGGTGTGCGGTAGTTGGCAAAGCTGTTCACCTTTTTGTACACGTATGCCATGTTGCCGTACACCTCGGTGTTTTCGCTGATGGGGATTCCCGCATTGATGAGGAAGCGAGCGGAGGCCTTTTCTGGGTCGCCGTTGATGTTGCCTGCATCGGGATAATCGCGCAAAAATGCTTGAACATCTGCGATGTCTGCACCAAAGTCGTTGGCTTCGCCTTGTGCATCTACGTCTCCAGGCCGATTGGCTTGGGATTGGTGCGAGAGGGCCACAGTGTAGTTCACATAGCCGCGGTCGCCGTAGTTCGCGCCATTGTTGATGGAAAGGCCAATCATTTCACCGTCGCCTTTGGAGGTAATACCGGTGTTGAGGGTTACCGATCCATACTCATAACGGTCTTTCAAAATCACGTTCATAACGCCCGCAATGGCATCGGAACCATACTGCGCCGAAGCACCGTCACGCAGGATTTCCACGCGTTTGATGGCATCGGTTGGGATGGCCGAAAGGTCGGCGCCACCTTCCCCACGGCCTGGGGAGGTCTGGATGTATACCAAAGAGCTGGCATTTTTACGTTTGCCGTTGATGAGCACGAGCGTACGGCTGGGGCCCATGTTGCGGATTTCATAAGGGTCGAGCAAGGAAGTTGCGTCGTTCACAGGCGTTTGCACGGAGTTGAACGAAGGTACCCGGTACGTCAAGGCACGATCAAAAGCGGGTTGACCGGTGCTACGCACGTCGTTGGCCGAAAGGATGTCAATCGGCAGTGGCGAATCGGTGATGGTACGCTGCGTGTTGCGGCTACCCGTGCTGATTACTACCTCATCAAGTGTAAGGTCGGAAGATTCCATTTTCACATCGAGGGTCACGGCAGCGCCGCTGATGGTGACCGACTGGGAAAATGGTTTGAAACCCGTGTAGGCCACATTGATTTGGTAGCTGCCGTTGGGCAAGGGAAGCGTGTACTTACCCGAAATATCGGTCGCAGTACTTTTTCCCGTACCAACCGCCCCGACAGAGGCCCCAACCAGCGGGTCGCCGTTGCTGTCCGTAATGGTTCCTTGCACAGAGCCCTGTGCCCAGGCGCTTGCCCCAAAGAGCAGCAGGATGGCGACGAGCGCCAAATTGTGAAGTTGCTTCATACAAAAAGAGAGTTTAGTGATGGATACATTTGCCTTATTTGGCCTTGAGCGATGGGCAAATGTGGAAAGAATAAATTGAACTAAGATGTGTTAGGGGGGGCAAAATTTCGCGACCTGTTTTGATGTTGATAAAAAACGATGTTTTGTGCTTGAATAACGGCAGCAGGTTTTGAAAAAAGTGGGAAATTCAGAATCCGGTACTTTGGGGGTTTATTTGCCCTCCGGATGAATTTTTTACCTTTGGCGACGAATTCAATTGGCTACGCAATTTCTAAATATCCCAATTTCAAAATGAACTACCACCATGCTACTTTCCAACGAACTCCTTTTTCTAACTGCCGAAAAACCCGCCCTTGCTGAGGCAAGCGGTGGGTTCGCAAAACAAGTGTTGGTGCTGGCTATGGCGGAGCCCAACAGCGCGGCCAACCGCGAATTCCTTGCAAAAGTATTGGCAGCGGCCCAGTTGAATTTGGCACAAGACACCCTCCTGGCAGAAATCCCAGCAGGCGAGCCAAGGGCTCTGGCCCCCGAGCTTCAGGAGCGGCAACCCAAACAAGTCCTGGTTTTTGGGCTTTCGCCAGCCCAACTGGGGTTGTCTATTGAGGTCCAGGCTTACCATCCCTTCAAATTCTACGGCAGCACTTGGCTTTTTGCCGACCCGCTTTCCACCCTCGAACCAGATAAAACCAAAAAGACCCAACTCTGGACCGCCTTGAAGCAAATATTCCTCTAAAGCCTGTTCAAAGTTCATCGTTCATCGTTTATCGTTCAAGAGGTTGCGCATCCTACAACTCTGCCATAAATTCCCTTATCCGCTCAAAGACGGCGGGGCCATCGCCGTAACCTATCTGGCCAAAGCCTATGCAGCGCTTGGTCACGAAGTGACGTTGCTCTCCATGAACACGAGCAAACATTGGTTCGACCTCCGCACCTTGCCGCCCGATTTTAACCACTATCAATCGGTACATACGGTTTTTGTGGAAAACCATATTCGCTTGTTGCCCACCCTGCGCAACCTGTTTTTTAGCAAAAAATCGTACCATGTGGAGCGTTTTGAAAGCGCGGAATTTGCCGAAAAACTCGCCGAATTGTTGAAAGCCAATGCCTTTGATGTGGTGCAGCTTGAGTCCATTTTTCTGGCCCCCTACCTGCCTGTCATTCGCGAACACGCCCCCAAAGCCAAGGCGGTCCTGCGCGCACACAACGTAGAGCATGAAATCTGGGAGCGGGTAGCCGCAAATGCCAACCCCTTGAAAAAGGGGTACTTGCGCCGCATCACGCCCCGACTCAAAACCTACGAACTTGAACAAATCAACCATTGCGACCTCGTAGTGGGCATCAGCGCACGCGATGTGGAACGGTTTAAGGCCTTGGGACTGAGTCGCCCTGCCACGGTTTGTCCCATTGGGCTCGATTGCCGTGATTATCAGCCCGATACGTCGAGTTTTCACCGCCCGCTCAGTCTTTCGTTCATCGGTTCGCTCGATTGGATGCCCAATCAGGAAGGCCTGCGCTGGTTCCTCGACAAGGTTTGGCAGCCCTTGCTGGCCCCGAATTTTCCGGAACTTAGTTTTCACATTGCCGGCCGAACCGCCCCACGCTGGCTACAGGAACTTGAGATGGAGCGCGTCACTTTCCACGGGGAAGTGCCCAGCGCGGCAGATTTTCTGAACCAACACTCCGTGATGGTGGTGCCACTGCTCTCCGGCGGAGGGATGCGCGCCAAAATCCTGGAAGGCATGGCGGTGGGCAAGGTGGTGCTTTCTACCCCTTTGGGCATGGAAGGCATTGAAGCCCGGAACCGCCAGGAATGCCTGTTGGCTGAGCAACCAGAGGCCTGGTTGGAGGCCATTCGCTGGTGTTATGCCCAGGGCGAGCAGCTGGCCATGCTCGGAGCCCAGGCGCGGTCTTTTTGCGAAGCGCATTTTGACAATGAGGTGGTGGCCAGGCACTTGCTGGAGGAGTTCACATTTGACCAAAAACGACAAAATGTGGGCTAGTGGAAGCGCTACCTTTGCCGCCATGAAATACACAAGAATGCTTTGCATGGCAAGCTCCGTTTGCCTGTTGTGCCTGACCACCAAGCTCCCCGCGCAAGAAGTTTTCCAAAAAACATACGACCATTTTTTTTCGGACCGCGCCAATGCCTTGGAAGTGTTGCCCAATGGCCGCATGGTGCTGGCAGGCGCGACGGCCCTCCAAAACAGCAGCCAACAAAACATAATGGTGTTGATGCTCAACGAACAAGGAGAACCGCTTTGGGCAAAAACCTACTCCACCGGACAGCGCACCGAAGCGATGGACATCCTGCGTACTGCCGACGGGAACCTGTTGATTGCTTTTGATGCCTTCAACGCCAGTGGCGAAGCCAAGGCTAGTTGGATGAAAATCAATACATTGGATGGATCAGTGGTCTGGAGCAGACGTGCCATCCCGAGCTGCCGGTTGCCCAAAATATCCCGCCTCAACGACGGCTACCTGCTCACCGGTGATTTTGTGATTTCTCCCACCGACCGCGATGCATTGGCCGTAAAAATCAACGAAAACGGCGATGTGGTGTGGTTCAACATTTTTGGCGAGCCAGGTTACGAACAACTCGGCGAGTGCTGGCAGGAGCCGCAGGGCACCATCCATTGCAGCGGGTATCACATTGAAATCAATGAATCCCAAGGCATTTATGCGCGTTTTGATGCAAGTGGCAATATGCCCGGCGCTATCCAACGCTATTCGATTGGTAGTAATACCGATTTGTTGAGCCACATTGCACCGCTGGAGAATGGAGGATTGCTTTTTGCCGGGAATTCGCAGGGGTTTGACGACGACTATGCCCGGGCCTGGACACTCACCACCGACCGCGACGGGAACATCAAAACCTCCTTCACCTATGGGATTGACAACAAACACATCGGGGTGACGGACTTGATTGCTTTGTCGGACGACCAGTTTGTACTCAGCCTGGGCAGGCCCGCGCCCAGTGGCACACCCGCTACCCTGATCAAAATCAATGCGCAAAACGATATGCTTTGGCAAAACACCTACAAGGGTGAAGGCGCTGGAAATATCCTATGGCAAGTAAAAGCGCATGGCGACGGGTTCGCCACGGTTGGAACCAACACGGTGGGCAATCAAAACAACTTTTTCCTGGCCAAAACCGATGAAAAAGGCAAGGCTGGCGATTGTTGTCCCACGGCAGCAGGCCTAAAACGCGAAACCGTAACCCCGGAGCAAACAGCTTTTGTGCCGGAAGAAACCACTGGTTTCGCGGCTCAAAACGCAGTCATAACGGTGGGTGAAGCGGCCGCTATTCCCAAAACCATTTGCCTGCCCATAAAACTTGATTTTGAAATCGCAGACAGTACGCTTTGTCCGGGCGAATGCACCGAGATTACCTTGATAGACAACACAGATGGGGTAAATTACACCTTGGACATCGTAGGCGCAGAGCCAGACCCTACGGTGCCGGGACGTATATGCCACACCGAGGGCGGTCAAATCATCGTAACCCGCAAGGGCGATTTCAACGGCTGCGACAACGAACTTTCCAAAATCGTGGAAATCGGCGCGAAGGAAGACGTGTTCCCAAATGCCTTTACTCCCAATGGCGATGGCGCGAACGATGTGTTTCGTCCGGTTTATCCCTGCGAGGTTGTTTTTTCCAACCTGAAGGTGTTCTCGCGCTGGGGCGAACTCGTATTCGAAACCGACACACCCAATGAAGGCTGGGACGGTCAAATCAATGGCCTAGACGCGCCCTCCGACGTGTACGCCTGGCGGGTGGAGTACGAAGCCATCCGATCTGGGGTGCAGCAGCGTTTTGTGGAGAAGGGTGGGGTTACGTTGTTGAGGTAGTTAGCTAGGTTTTGTACGTCAAGCTCAAAAAGTCGCATAGCGGCGTCACTTTGGTAGCCCAAAGGGCGGCGAAGTGGCAGAACGGCGTAGCCGTGACATTATAGTAACATCAACCACACCCACATGAATACCCACCAACAAAAATTAGAAGCTTTTGGCCGACTGCTCACCATCATGGACGAACTCCGGGAGCAATGCCCTTGGGACCGCAAACAGACCCTGGAAAGCCTGCGCAACCTCACCATCGAGGAAACCTATGAGCTTGCTGACGCCATTCTTTCCGCCGACCTGAAGGGAGTGAAGGAGGAAATCGGGGATATCATGTTGCACATGGTTTTTTACGCCCGTATTGCTTCAGAGCAAGGTGCTTGGGATGTGGCCGATGCCCTGCATGCCATTTGCGACAAACTCATTGCGCGGCACCCGCACATTTATGGCGACATCAAAGTAGCCGACGAAGCTGAGGTAAAACGCAACTGGGAACAACTCAAACTCAAAGAAGGCAAAAAATCAATCCTGGAAGGAGTTCCATCCGGTTTGCCGGCCATGGTGAAAGCGTATCGGATGCAGGAAAAAACCAAGCAAGTGGGTTTTGAATGGGAAAACACCGAGCAGGTATGGGCCAAGGTGGAGGAGGAAATCGGCGAATTGAAGGAAAACATTGAGAATAATGCCCCGCAAGCCGATATCGAGGAGGAATTTGGCGATGTGCTTTTTTCCCTGGTCAATTATGCGCGTTTTATCGGCGTCGATCCTGAAACGGCGCTTGAACGGGTGAACCGCAAATTCAAAGCCCGCTTCGAACACATCGAGAAAAAGGCCACCAAGCCCCTGAAAGACATGACGTTAGCCGAAATGGATGTGCTTTGGAATGAGGCGAAAACGCTTTAACGGCGCGCGCCACGAAACACCTCCCTGATATTCCAATAGAAGAGCAGCGCTGCCAACCCCAACCAAATATACATCCAAATCTGGGCAGGAAACAGCCCCACTACTTTTTCGTACATGGCCAAATCGCTGCTTGGGCCAACGTTGAAGTCCTGGATGATGTACAAAACGGCCGCCAAACCCAGGAACATCAGCACATCCTGGTCAAGACGGGTCCTAAGTGCAATATAGGCCAGGCACAGCGCAAACAACCACAAAATTCCGGTGCTCTCAAACGATTCAAACCACACCAAACCCGCCAAACCCATAAAAATAGCCATTACCAGCAAAGTGCCCTGTGCCAACCGGTGATGCTTGGCGCCAATGCGAAAAAGCACATTTCCCAAAATCGCACTGCCCAGGTAACCGCCCATCAGCACAACGCCCGGGCTTCCACCCCGCGTAACCGTGTAGCCACTACCATCTGGGTTGACTTGCAAGCCCTCCACCGTTCCGCCGGTCAGAATTGCACCCAAGGCGTGCCCAAACTCGTGCAAAAAAGTGACCAACATCGTCACGGGATACAATAACAAGGCGCCGAACGAACCACCCATGAATTTGAGCACAGCGTATACCAATAGCATCGCAAAAACGCGAAAGTGAAGTTGGGTTTGCATAAAAAGTTTTGCAATTACGAGTTACGATTTGGGATTGACGATTGCCTCGATGTGCATTTTGTTTCGCGAATCCAATGTCAAAATTCCATTTTGTTCAAACATCCAGCCCATTCTCCTTGGCTACCCGCTCATAATACTCCCCGGCTACGGTCATTTCTCGGTCCATCGTTTCAAAATTTACCCGCGCAAGCCCAAAACGAAAGGTCGGCCCCAAGTGCCATTCAAAATTATCCCAGGTGCTCCAGTGGATATAGCCCTTTAGGTCCACGCCATCCTGAATCGCTTCGTGGCAGATTTTCAAGTAATCTTTAATCGCCGCAATCCGCTGCTGCGCGTTGTCCGTACAAATCCCGTTTTCGGTGATGATGATTGGTTTTCCGTACTTTTTGTGGAATTGGCGCAGTATTTCACCCAATCCTTCCGGGCGGTAGCCCCACATTTTGTCGTGTGGGATATTGAGCTTTTCCAAGTCATTTTTACGCGTCATCGCATCCATCGGCAAGGGGTCAAAAACCATGTAGGCGTAATAGCTCAAGCCCCAAAAATCACAGCGTTCAAAGGGTTGGGCGGCACGTGTCATGAACCACCAACGTACAAAAGCAGCAGCCAGTTTCCCTAATATGCCCCGCCCCTCAAAACAAGCCGTGTTCAAGGAAATACCAACGGGAGCATCCGTTTTGTCGCGCAACATCGTCACAGCGATATCGTGCGCTTTGCCCATGTTGTCGAGTACCCGGTTGGCCATGAAGTAGCGGCCTTTTTTCCTTGGAGGGAAATTCCCCAACATAAAAGCGTTCATCGCATATACATTGGGCTCGTTGAAGGTGTTCCAGGCCTTCACATACGGGCTAAAATGCTTGATACACTGTCGTACAAAATCGATGAAAAAGGGAATGTTGTCTTCATTCGTCCAGGCGCCTTTTTGTTCAAACCAGTTGGGATGGGCAAAATGGTGCAACACAAACATCAGCCCAACCCCGCGTGCCTGCAAATCTTCAAAAAACACACGGTATTCGGTCACGACTTCCGGGTCAAACTTCGCGAATGGTTCCCGCTGTAGGCGGCTCCAATCCACCCCACAACGATAGATGGTGCCAAACCGGGCAATGGTTTTGGCGTCTTCCATACGGCGCAATTCATGGTCGGTAGTTCGCTCAAAAACATAGCCATCCATAGCCCGGAGCCCGCGCCAAGGGTGGTCGCCAGCGGTCTCCACCTGCGCTGCGGCCGTTGAGCTGCCCCATAAAAAGCCTTCTGGAAAAACTAGTCGCATCAAGTAGGAATGGTTGGAAACACGAAATTAGGGTGCAAACATTCGGAAAGTTTGAAACTTTCTGGCAGTTTAATGCCTACAAACAAAAAGACCCACCGAAGCGGGCCTCTTTGCGGGGGGTAGGAAGATTATCGAAAACCCCGATTAGAACGGGAAAACCGAAAGGCCAAGGGCCGTAGTTCAATTCGATTTCTTATCGGTTGGGAGTTTTCTTTAGTCTTAAGTGTGGTTTTATCGTCAGCCAAATATTGGCATTTTTTGAAAAAAGCCCCTCACCGCGAGCCTAACCGGAAGGGGCAACCATGAGATTATAAATGTAACAGAATATGTGACAGGCCGCTGAAGCCGCCGAAGCGACATCAGACCAGACCACAAAACGTAACCATACAGTCGTGGTGGCAAGGATTATAAAGTAGACACTTTAAAATCGGAAAAAAGATCGGTTGGGAGAGCAAAATTCGGCATGAATGCCGCGGATTAAAAAGAAAAGGTTGGTGCAAAGATAGAGCGGCTACCTCATGCACCAACCTTTTCAATTTATTTTTTAGCGTACTGGTACAAAGTTACCAGCCGATTGCATACCACAAAAAAGGTATTTTATTCGAGCAACATTTTGAAAATCAAACAATTGCTCCTTAATCATACCTCTGTTTGGAATCATTAAAACTTAAAGCCCAGGGTCATCAAAAAGTCGTTGGTTACTACATTTGTACTGGCCACGGGCGCATTTTCATAGGGTTGGACGGAGCCTTTACCCTGTCCACGACGCCAGCCAAAGTCGAGATAAAATGATTTGCCCCGAACGCCGGCACCCGCACTGATACCCGTGTTAAATCCGGTAGCACCCTCCTCCGGTTTGCCCAAAAGATTGAAACCACCGCGCAAACGGAATTCATCCAGTACGAGTTCGCCCCCAAGGCGTACGTTCATGGCTTGTTGGTAACTGCGCTGGATATCACTGTTCACTTCCCGCTCATATTGTTGATTGTCCTGGCTGGCCACATCGGCGGTAAAATTGTAGCGGTTGGCCGCGTAGTCTACCCATTCCACATCCGCGCTCAGGAAGCCAAATTTTTTCACCACCAGGGCCGCACTGGCACTGGCGCGCCAAGGGGTGCGAAGTTTGTAATCGAAAGTACCTTCAGGGGAATCCTGGACTTCGCCGATGGTTGGTCCGTTCCCATCCGTATAATCATAGGAAAAGGTGTTGCTGTAGGAGTCGGTCAGGCTCATGGCCGTGGGTGTGTGGAAAGATGCTCCCAGCCGAAGGGCTTGGCTCACCTTGTAGATTACACCCAATTTGAGGTTAACGCCCACGCCTGAGGTGCGCAGGTATTCGGTATAGGCCAGCCTGTCAAAATATTCCACATTTCCCGATTGATCACTTTCAATGTATTCACCCTCAATGCGGTAGTTCATAAACGGAACGCCCACCGTAGCGCCCACCATCAGTTTTTCATCATAGTTGCCGGCAAATGCTATGGCCATTTCGTTCATCCGGCCAAAGGTGTTCACGGCGTGCGACCGGTTGACTACCGCATTTTCATTCCCGGCAAAATCGTAGGTCAGGTTGCCATTCCCATCGTCATAAATTGCATTGGCGTTGGCCGCGAGTTCTGAACCAAATGCGTCCAGGTTGCCCGTTTGCGCATCCTTGAAAAAACCGTTCATAATGGTTCCGGCCGCGTTGCCCTGGTAATAAATCGAGCGGTTGTAATCCGCCTGGCGGTTGTAGCCAATCCCAAAATTGAAGGTTTTCCAGTTACTGCTACTAGGGTTTGTGTTGAAAACGAGACCAATATTGTCAAATCCAAACTTGCTTTTATCGTCGCTGTACTGGGTTCCACCATCTATTCTGGCATCTGTATTGGCAAAATGAATGGAAGGGGTAAGTGTAAGTTCGTTCGTACGGAAGAGGGCAAGGCCGGCCGGGTTTTGGCTCAGTGACCCAAATTCGGCGCCTAAGGCACCAAAAGCACCCCCGGCGCCCATAAACCGGGCCGTTCCACCCGGCTGAAGATAAGAATAGCGGAGTACGTCGCTCGCGTTTTGCGATAATATCGGGCCTGCGCAAAGAAGTGTCAGGGCAAGGATGGCTAATTTATTCATGGTTATGCTCTTTTAGAAGTAGTTGTTTAAATTTGGGCAAAAAGAGGGCGGAAAAAGGCGACATGCACCGATTTCCGCCCTCATGACACCTAACCGGCGGTATTAGTTGCGACCACCACGGCCGCTACTGCCACCGCTGCTTTTGCTGGAACTACCGCCTGAAGAACTGCGGCTGCTGCCAGAATTGCCACCGCTGCTGCGCGAGCTTCCACCACTGCTGGAACGGATGCTGCTACCGCCGTCGTTGGAGCGACTTGGGCGACTCTCCTGACCGCCGCCACCGCTGTTCGAGCGGCTAGGGCGATCGTAGGAACGTTCCTCTGAGCGACGTGCTGGACGACTTTCTTCTGTGCGTGTAGAAGGTGCTGTCTCCGTGCGACGAGGGGTAACCGAGCCGCCATCGTTGTTGCGACGGGTGGGCGCTGGCTCCGTGCGCTGCGGACGCGTCACTGGGGTTTCTTCCGAGCGACGTGGTTTGTAACCATCGTCTTTGCGCGGGGTAGGGGTTTCGTTGCGTTGTGGCTGGGCTTCCTCCGAACGACGTGGTTTGTAACCATCGTCTTTGCGAGGCGTTTCAACCCCACGGCCTGTGGTAGGGGCAGTATCCGGGGTACGGGTACGTCCGCTTGGTTCTGCCGTAGAACCTTCAGGGCGACGGCCACCGGTGCTAGGCGTTGCTGTGGTATTGCGATCGGTTGCGGTTTTGCCACGACCTACTGCACTGTTGCCGTCCATATCGGTTGCGGTACGACCCGGGCGCGCCGTGGTCCTTTCAACGGTCGGCACATTGGTCTGCGAGGTAGCCAGACGACCTTTGCTGTCCGGTATACGGGCATAGCCAGGGTTTACATGTGAGCCGCCACGACGTGGACCGGTATAGGTTTGTGGGGCATAACCACCGCCGTTCCCATTGTTGTTGTTATTGTTATTGTAGTAATAGTGGTTGTTCACCCAACCATTGCCATAGAACTGGTTGTGATAGTATGGGTTGTAACCATTAAACGTCCAATATGGGTCGTAGTAGTAGTTGTTTACTACCCAAGGGTTGTACCAAGGACGGTTGAATGAGTAGCAACTGTTCCACCCCCAGGTGTTCCAGCCACCACCCCAGCCGCCGCCCCAGCCGTAATCCCAACTGTTCCAGCTGTTCCAGCGCTGCCAACGTCTCCAACGACGGTACGACCA
>JALHPW010000035.1:0-6833 GCA_022842255.1 Saprospiraceae bacterium
TTTTTCAAAAATGTGGGCTGGCGCGACAAGCTATTTTACTCCTGGGTAGGGTTGCGCGGCGCCACCCCAATTGTTTTTGCACTCATACCGGTGGTAGCCAAAGTGCCCGAGGCGGCCAAGATTTTCAACATCTCCTTTATCATCGTCATTGCCTCCATCTTGGTGCAGGGCACTACAGTGGCTTATGCGGCGCGGTTGGCGCGGGTTGGGAAGCAAATAAAATAAAGTGGGCAAGCCTGCTAAACTCAGGAAAAAAGCGCATGTTGAGCCACATACACCGCAACCCCTGCCAGATAACCTACCGCTGCCAAAAAGGAAATCCGTTTCAGGTACCAGAAAAAATGGATGTTTTCCATGCCCATGGCCGCCACACCTGCCGCCGAACCAATAATTAGGGTACTCCCACCCGTGCCCGCACAATAGGCAATGAGTTCCCAGAAAAAACTGTCAGGAGGATAGGTTTGAAGGTCGTACATACCTTGGGCGGCTGCCACGAGCGGAACATTGTCCACAATTGCAGAAAGGAACCCAATGAGCACACCAATGGTGGTGACATTGCCGATGGTGTGATCGAGCCATTCAGCAAGATGGTGCAACGTTCCCACACTTTCCAGGGAAGTTACCGCCACCAGGATTCCCAGGAAAAACAGAATACTCGGTGTGTCGATTTTTCGCAGGGCATGGTTGACAGAGCGAGGGCCCCGTTCTATTTCATCTTTTTTGCTGTGGATGAGTTCTGTAAGAACCCACATAGCCCCAAGGCCGAGCAACATGCCCATATAAGGAGGCAAATGGGTAACAGTCTTGAAAATGGGCACAAAAAGTAATGCCCCGATGCCAAGTCCAAACACGGAGTTGCGTTCAAAAGCCGAGGATTCCATAAGGTTATTCTCCTCTTTATTAGGGGTTTTTACTTTCCCCTTCATTTTGGGAGAAAGTATCAAAAGTGGCACAAGAATGCAGATTATACTTGGAAGAATTAGGGTTTTGACAATATTCAGGGCCGTTATTTGTCCGCCAATCCATAGCATTGTGGTGGTCACGTCGCCCAAGGGAGACCAGGCGCCACCCGCATTTGCTGCGATTACAATCATGCCTACCAGCAACAATCGGTCATCCCGGTCGGCCACTATTTTGCGCATTAAACTAACCATTACAATGGTAGTGGTCAGGTTATCAAGAATTGCCGACAGGAAGAAGGTTATCAAACAGGAAATCCACAAAAGTTGCCGTTTATCGGTGGTTCGAATCCGCTGGGTCACAATGTCAAAACCATCATGCGCATCAATCAATTCGACAATCACCATTGCGCCTAGCAGGAAGAACAAAATCCCCGATATCGTGGACAGGTGTTCTGATAAATGACTCGAAACCAAATCCTTATCCGATTCAGACAAGATATAAACCGTCCAACAAAGCACTCCGGTGATGAGGGCTGACGCGGCCTTGTTTATTTTAATGCCGTGTTCAAATGCAATGGCAACATAGCCAACAATAAAAATGAGTACCATTAACCACTCCATAGGTAGTATTATTTGATTGGTTTGATTGATTTGATGGGTTCAATCCCATTTCACTTTGAAAGCTAACCCTAGTTCGACGAGCGTTTTTACTGCCATAAAACCAAACATAAAGGCATGTTCGCTTCCAGTCAGGGAGAATTTCGGCAGCAAGAACGATAAAAATGCGCCAGCCAGCAAGCCAACATGGATAATTGCGCTTCGTAAATCAAAGGTGGTTTGCAGGGCAAGGACATCCGTTTTTTCATAATCGGGTTCCCGATAAAAATCCCGCCAATACAACCAGCTTTGCATCCCGATAAACAATAACAGGTTGATATTGAACACGTTGTTCTTACCAAACAAGGTAAGAACATTGGGAATAAAACTGTCTTCTGGGGCAAACATAAACCCAGCCAACACTACCACAAACACAAAGTAAACAAACAGCAAAAAGAACCTCGCCTTGGCCGACCGCTCTCCTTCCAACCGTACCGATTCGCCCTGCTTTTGCAACAGGTAGGGCCTCAATCGACGTAGTTTCATCCACCCGAATGTACTCAACACCAGCTCTTCCCACCACCATAAATAAAGGATCGGGAAAAAATGCCAACCCAAAACAAGGATCCCGTATACCTGTAAGGCATTGGAAATCAAGGCGTATAATACCGGTGGGACTGGTTTGCCCTTGATTTCGCTTAAAAAACTGGTGTTTTCAGACATCCTTGCAAAATGTTTTTGCAAAAGTAAAAATCGCGGCATTTTTGCCAGCGCTAATCGGGGAAGAACATAAGCTCCTCACCAGTTAACCAATCACCAACAACCAGTCAACCCATAACAACATGCAAGGTCCCGCCATTTTTCTGGCCCAGTTCATGGGCGATTCAGCCCCCTTCAACTCCCTCGAAAGCATTTGTCGCTGGGCAGCATCGCTCGGCTACGTCGGGGTACAAATCCCCACCTGGGATGCCCGCCTCATTGACCTCGAAAAAGCAGCCAGCAGCAAAGCGTATTGCGACGATTTGCGGGGCCGGGTGGAAGCCTGTGGTGTAAAAATCACCGAACTTTCGACCCACCTGCAAGGCCAACTGGTGGCGGTGCATCCGGCCTACGATTTGATGTTCGACAGTTTTGCCCCCGAACACCTGCGCGGCAATCCCAAAGCCCGCACCGAATGGGCCATCCAGACCTTGAAATATGCTGCCAAGGCTAGCCAGCACCTCGGCTTAAACGCCCATGCTACCTTTTCCGGAGCCTTGATTTGGCACACCGTGTATCCCTGGCCCCAACGCCCACAAGGTTTGGTGGAGGCTGGATTCAAAGAATTGGCCGCGCGGTGGAAACCAATTCTCGATGTTTTTGACGAATGTGGCGTGGATGTTTGTTACGAAATTCACCCCGGCGAAGACCTCCATGACGGGGCTACCTTTGAGCGATTTTTGGCCGCAACGGGCAATCACCCGCGCTGCAATATCTTGTACGACCCCTCGCACTTTGTTTTGCAACAGCTTGATTATCTGCAATATATAGACCTTTACCACGAACGAATCAAGATGTTTCACGTCAAGGACGCCGAGTTCAACCCCACCGGCCGCAGTGGCGTGTATGGCGGCTTTCAGGATTGGGTGGACCGGCCAGGGCGTTTCCGGTCTACCGGAGATGGGCAGGTGGATTTCAAATCCATTTTTTCCAAACTCGCGCAGTATGGCTACAAAGGTTGGGCTGTCCTGGAATGGGAATGTTGCATCAAGGATGCAGAGCAGGGAGCTCGAGAGGGCGCGCCCTACATTGCCAATCAGATGATTAAGGTAACAGAAAGGGCCTTTGACGATTTTGCTGGAGGGGCTGTGGATGAAACTTTGCTGCGCAAGATCATTGGCATTTGAATTTTCGACAAACAAGCGCACTCCGATTCGCCGAAATGTTCGACTTTGTGCCGCTTTTCAGAAAAGCTGGTCTCACAACAAAGACCAGTCTTTCTTGTTTGAACAAGTAATTTTTTGATTTTCAATGGGATATTTTAAACAACAGTACGACCCAAACCTCCTGAAGCAACTCCCCTCCATCGTCAAATCGTACCAATTGCCCGATACGCGCAAGGCCGTTATCCAAATCCTCAATTCATTCCTGCCTTTTGTGGCAATTTGGGTGGCCATGTACTTTTTGTTGGATGTTTCTTTTTGGCTCGTTTTGCCACTAGCAGCACTCAATGCTTTTTTCCTGGTCCGGATTTTTATCATCCAGCATGATTGTGGACACCAGTCTTTTACCAGCTCCCGCAAGGCCAACGACCTCATTGGGGAAGTGTGCAGCATGATCAGTTTCATGCCCTATCGCTACTGGGCCAAAAGCCATAATTTTCACCACGGACACAACGGTATCCTTTGGGAACATCGTGACATTGGCGACATTAACTTGCTGACTGTCAACGAATTCAAAGCACTTCCACGCTGGAAAAAACTGCACTATGCCGTTTTCCGCAGCTTCCCGGTGCTGTTCATCATCGGTCCAGCTTGGTATTTGTTGATTCAAAACCGCCTGCCCTTGATTCGACTGAAAGGTTGGGAACACGCACACAAGGCTTTGCTGAAACACAACCTCCTATTGGTTGCGGTCCACGTAGGACTTTATTTCCTGCTTGGCTATGAGGCATTTGTGATGGTTCACCTGCCTATTTTGCTGTTTTTTGCCATCATCGCCATCTGGTTCTTTTATGTGCAACACCAGCATGAAACGGCTTACAAAGAATGGAAAGACAAGTGGGACTACATTCGCGCCGCTGTGCAGGGCAGCACGTATTACAAACTGCCGCGTATGTTCCACTGGTTGACTGGCAATATCGGCTACCACCATATTCACCACCTCAATCCCTTGGTGCCCAACTACGAATTGGCTCGCTGCCACAACGAGAACCCAATCCTCGACCAGGTGGCCAACAAAATCACCTTCATCGAAAGCCTGCGTTGTATGTTCAACAAACTCTGGGATGAAGAACAGGAGCGCATGATTACGTTCCGTGAGTACATGCGTAAGTATCGTCAGAAAAAGGCTTAAAGATTGATTCTTGGTTATAAACGAGGCTGTCTCTTGGTAGGCTGATTTGGTTTATAAAGTTGATATGGTTGATAATTGCACTCAAAAAAGCAGAGATTTTCCCCTTTTAGAGTCCAAAAAATAAACCTTCATAAACTTTATAAACCAAATCAACCTACCCAGAAACAGCCTCTTTGCATTTCAATGCCCTTATACCGTAGACTTGGGCATCCCATTGTCCCAAATATTATTGGCAATATTCAGGCCCAGCGGGACACCCCCGATGTTTTGACTCACATCTGGCGTTGTAAGGCTTGCGTTCAGGGCAAATGCGTCAAAGTGCCAGTGGACACCAATATAGACCCGACTAAACCCATTTTCCATAATCATCTGCCATAGTCCACCCGGAAAACTGCGCACGTGCCTCGGGCGGGTAGTGCCCTTATTATCAGTGGTTTTACCGTCAAATTCTTCCGACACAAAACTCAATCCATTGAACAAATTGTCGTTGCCAGTGCCGGATATGCCATAAAAACGACGTGCAATTTGGAATGCAGCTGCCCCAAAGGTGGCATGACCAGACGGATATGCAGGGAACGGCGGTGTTCCATTTCTGGACCCGGGGTTGTTGGAATTCGGCGCGCCCAAGGGAAGCCAGTTCACATCACAGTCATTGTCAATGTTGTTATTGGCCGTCGTGGGAGTCGTTACAGCACCTGTTGAAGTTTGCATCACAGCGCCCATGGATTGGTCATATTGACGAATCCCTACCACAGGGCGGTGTAGATTGTGCACATATTTCTGTTCCCAGGCAAGTATGCCGGCATCGGCCATCGCAACATTCACCAACGCAAACAGGTGCACGTTTTTCTCCAAAGTATTGCCCTTCGAGATGGCAAGTGTGCGAATAACCTGATTGTAAAGCCTTGGTGGTGTGCCCAATTGCTTGGCCCCATCATAACCCCAATAAATACCCATCAAGGTTTCATCTTCCGTCCGGCGGGGGTACATAGGTCCCGTAGGAACCGTGCCCGCCAATTCGGGGGCAATTCCCTTTGAACGTACCAATTTAAGCGCAGTGTGATACTCTGGAGACGTAACCGCAGGGGGCGCATCCAGTGCATAACGAACGCCCACCGAGAAACACTTTGATTGGCCACAAAAAGGACCATAATAGCCCTGACCGGGGGTATCAGGGTCAGGCTGGTGTGCTCCACGGTTGGTGGGTGGGTTGTAACCCGCAGCAGAACTGGATGGGTCGAGGCTGCGGTCCAAAAACAACCTTTTGGCCACTTCCTGTCCAAAGGCAAATCCGGGGTCGCTTGGATTTGCCGCAAACCCGTACATAATACCTGCATCGGTGCATTTGGTTGCGAAATCACCGGCCTGGCTGACATGCAGATTACTGAGCATCCAACAGGCTGCACCAGAAATAGCAGCATCCACCTTTGCTCCTGCTGCAGGGTTAGGAAGGCCCGGTTGGTACGCAGGAAGGGTCGTAGCGTTGCCCAATACACCAACATAGGCATCATACATCGCAAGATGTACCATGGCCAAAGCTCTGGCACTGAGGGTGGGGCCAAGGGTACCTTGGTCTACGGCTTTCGTGTGGGCCACTCGATTGGCTTCGAGTGCCACATCATTCCAAAAAAGGATGGAATCCATGAGGTAAATGGTTTTAAGTGAGTAAATGAGTGCGAACCTTATTGTTGGGTTCCAGGCAAAAGTGTGTGTGTGTGAACAGGTTACGTTGGAAATGTTTTGGAATTCTCTTGGAAATATGCTGGAAATGGAGGTCATGGTCGGTGGCAGAGACAAACTTTAACCATTTGGTTAAAAAAGTGGGGAAAAATTTGGGGATTTAAAAAACAGCCCTCACTTTTGCACAAAAATTGACCAAACGGTTAAACCCAATGGACAAAACTGACGCACAAACAACCTTGCCGGATTCCACCGAGCAAAAAATCTTCGACGCAGCGCACGAGGTGTTCACCCAAAAAGGCATGGACGGCGCCAAAATGCAAGAAATCGCCGACCGTGCAGGTATCAACAAAGCATTGCTGCACTACTACTATCGTTCCAAGGAAAAACTATTTGAGAAGGTTGCAAAGGCAGTATTGGGCAAAGCCGTGCCTGTTATCCGCCAGATGTTTGAAGGAAACCTACCGTTAGAGGAAAAAATCCGCCAATTCATTGATTTCTACATCGGCATTATTGCCCGCAACCCGTATATCCCCCTCTTTATCATCTCCGAAATCAATAAACATCCGGACCGTTTTTTTGAAACCATTTTCCCGCAGG
>JALHPW010000035.1:6843-15573 GCA_022842255.1 Saprospiraceae bacterium
AACAGGTACGGGAAGAAGCTGCCGCTGGACGGATTCGCCCAGTCAATCCTAAACACCTCATTGTCAATATTATATCCATGTGCGTATTTCCCTTTGTGGGCAAACCGATGATACGACTTGTGTTGGGGATGAGCACAGCAGAAACCCGGATATTCATGGAGGAGCGTAAGGAGGAGGTCACAAGCTTTGTACTGGCAGCGCTCAGACCTTGAACTTGCCCATATTTCCATGGACCGGGCATTGGGGTATGGGCTAAAATACAACGACAGTTTTTTCAATACGCACCTTGGCCTCATTGGAAAAGCCAAAACCTCGAACTAATTTTAGGTATGAAACTCAACCTTTCCCTTCTTGCAATTTGTTTCCTGCCATTGTGCTGTTTTGCCAACGACACCCTTACGGTAGAACAATGCCGTAGCCTAGCCCTGCAGAACAGCCCTTTACAGCAAAAAAAACTATACGCAGCCAGCATCAATGCCCTGCAAATCAGGAACATACAAAGCAATTCGCTCCCCCGGATTCAAGTCGGCGCACAAGCCACTTGGCAAAGCGATGTGTTCGGCCTGCCCTTCAATTTCCCTGGCTCCGAGATTCCTACAGTGCCCAAAGACCAGTATAAACTTTCGGTGGATGTGGCCCAACGCATTTGGGATGGCGGTTCCGACCGGCATCTTCGCCAGCAGCGCGAACTCGAACGCGAACTAGCTTTGGCCCAAGTAGAGGTGGATGTTTTTTCCTTACGTGAAATCGTGACAGAGCTCTACTTCAAAACCTTGCTTCTGCAGGAAAACGAGACCATTCTAAACGCCTCCAAAAAAGACCTTGAAACCAGGCTCAAACAAACCGAAGCCAGTATCGCAGAAGGTGTTGCATTGCGTACTGTGGCCGACCAAATCAAGATTCAAATTTTAAAAACTGAGCAGCAAATTGCTGCGACACAATCCGACAAACTGACGCTACTGGAAATTTTAAGGGTTTGGGTAGGGCACGAAAAGGTGGATTTTGCGTTGCAAACCGCAAGTTCAACGCTTGAAAAACAGAAACTGGAAGTCGTTCGCCCCGAATACAACCTTTTTGCGCTCCAACAACGCAGCTTTCAAATCGGCAAGGATGCGCTCCACCTTCGCGCACAGCCTAGGATAGAGGCTTTTGCACAAGGGGGTGTGGGCCGCCCGAATCCATTCAATTTTTTTGAAACGGGTTTTGAGCCGTTTTTACTCCTTGGACTTCGCGCCGTGTGGACACCCATCGATTGGGGAAACAAGGGTAGAGAATCACAAATCTTTGATTTACAAAGGAATAACGTCGATATCCAGCGCCAGTTTTTTGAACAAAGACTCATCGCCAATACCCTCAAAGACCAGCAAGATGAGGCGAAATGGCAGGCACAATTGCAGCAAGATGATGCCATTATCCAACTTCAGACGGATATCATAACACGTGCCGAGGTGCAAGTGAAAAACGGGGTGATGACTACAACCGATTTTCTATCCCAACTCAACCTGCTCACGCAGGCCCAACTGACCCGCAAAACCCACGAAATCCAAATGATACAGGCTCGGGAGATGCAGACCGCCAAGGGCACGGTTGTGAAATAGTCTCATGTACCAACTTCTATTCAAAACATTGATTGTCAATACGATAAAAATGAAATTTCAACTTTCCATCTACGGCCTGCTCCTGGTTTCCATTTTTACGGCCTGCCAAAAGACCGCGCCAAAAGCAGACGCCTATGGCAATTTTGAGGCCGAGGAACGCATTGTCAGTGCTGAGGCCAGCGGTAAAATCCTAAGTTTCACCATCGAAGAAGGCCAAATCCTGAAATCTGGCCAACAGGTCGGCTCGATTGACTCCCTGCAAATCGCGCTGAAACGCGAACAACTGCAAGCCAGCATCCGAGCCGTGGTAGCCAAAAGCCCAGCCATTGGGGCACAACTCGCGGTGTATGAAAAACAAACCGCTTCCGTTCGGCAGCAACTCGCCACCCTGGAACGCGAAAAACGCCGCGTGGAAAATCTGCTCAAAAGCGATGCCGCTACCCCCAAGCAACTCGACGATTTGAACGCCCAAAAAGAAGCCGCCCAACGACAAATGGAGGTAATTGGCGAACAAAAGTCGGCATCCAATGCCACCCTGGGTGTGCAAAAAAGTGGCTTGTTGGCCGAGGTTTTACCCCTGCAAAAACAGATTGCCCAACTGGACGACCAACTGGCCAAGTGCCACATTATCAATCCCTTGGATGGCACGGTACTGGTGAAATATGCCGAACCAGGAGAGGTTACGGCCTTTGGAAAACCGCTTTACAAGGTGGCTGATCTTTCCAGCATGACCCTGCGGGCTTATGTTGCGGGCGACCAATTGGCAAACGTCAAAGTAGGGCAGGAAGTAAAGGTCATGGTGGACGTTGCGGATGGCAAGCAGCAGGAATTCTTGGGGAAAATCCGCTGGGTTTCGCCCAAAGCCGAGTTCACCCCAAAGGTCATCCAAACCAAAGAAGAACGGGTAAACTTGGTGTACGCCATCAAAATTTTAGTGGCAAACCCGGACGGAGCCTTGAAAATTGGGATGCCGGCGGAGGTGAAACTTTGATGTATGATGTATGATGTATGATGTATAAACTATGAACAAAGCTAGTTACCGTTTTCGGGTTTTTTCCCCGCCCAAGGGGGTGTTGTTGATTGTCACTATCATCGTGGCCTGCTTTCCGCTGTTCCGATTGATGGATTTGTATGGCCCCGATTGGATGCTGTACAGAGAGGTAAGCATACTGATAGCGGTAATCGTGTTTTTTCCCTTAACCTACTTTTTGGGCAAATTGGCAACCACTTTTGTAGAAGTAAAAATCGAGCCGGATGGACTTTGGATCAATAACTTCCCTAGGTGGTATTGGGGAAAACACGAAGACTTGAGGGTGGGATGGCTAGAGTTGGAAAGTTGGAATTATAAAAAAGGCAGGATGGACGGACACAGTATTTCTTGGGACCGATTGGTTTTAAGGCTGGGCAATGGAGCGAAATTGCTGCTTTTGCCTATTGATGATTTTGATGAACGGAGTGGGTTTCCGGTTTTTATCACTCGTTTGGAACAAGCTGTGAATGCCTATAATGCCCGCCCTTCCACACTCATTCCAATTCAAAACGGAGATGACGTCCCCAAAAACCTGATTTGGGAATGGGCACGTGTGTTGTTCTGGTTATTTTGGTGCTTAGTAACCATCCTGTCGATGTACATCGCACTCTTCGAAAATCAGGGCATTAATTGGCCTCTGTTCTTTGGAGGATTTTTGATGCTTCTTGCATTTGGCTACCAAGTTTGGAACCGGGTTCAAACCATTCGCAATGCTGCTAAACCATGAACACCATACAAATCCAAAATATTACAAAATCCTACGGCAAGGTCGAAGCACTGCGAAACATCAGTTTTGACGTAACCCAAGGCGAAATTTTTGGCCTCATCGGACCAGATGGCGCGGGAAAAACCACGCTGTTCCGCATCCTCGCGACACTGTTGCTACCAGATGGCGGTTCGGCAAGTGTTTCCGGGCTGGATTGTGTGCAAGATTACAAGAAAATTCGGCGAGTCATTGGGTACATGCCGGGACGTTTTTCGCTGTACCAGGACCTGACCGTGGAAGAGAACCTGGAGTTTTTCGCCGCCGTTTTTGGCACCAGTATCCAGGAGAACTACGAATTGGTTGCGCCGATTTACACCCAAATCGAGCCTTTCAAAAATCGGCGGGCAGGCGCACTTTCCGGAGGCATGAAGCAAAAACTTGCCCTTTGTTGTGCCTTGATCCACAAACCCGAAGTGCTATTCTTAGACGAACCAGGCACCGGGGTTGATCCCGTAAGTCGGCAAGAATTCTGGGAAATGCTCGCCAGTCTTCGAAAGCACGGCATCACGATGCTAGTCAGCACCCCCAACATGGACGAGGCCGAACTTTGCGACCGGGTGGCGCTCCTGCAAAAAGGGGAAATCATGGCCATCGATACCCCCAAAGGCATTACTGCGGGTTTTAAAAGTCCGCTCTACGCCGTACGTTCAGATGATATGTATCAGTTAATCAAGGACTTACGAGGCATGGAAGGCGTGCCGGATTGTTATGCCTTCGGGGAATATGCGCATTTGAAACAAGCCCAACTTTCCGACAATTTAAAACTTTCGGAAAGTTCAATCAAGCAGTTTTTGCACGCCAAAAACCACCAAAACATAGAAATAAAACCCGCACAAGCCACCATCGAGGACTGTTTTATCGAACTCATGAAAGATTAAGCTATGGTTGTCCATAACATCGAATCCTTCCTGGAATATTACGAACGCGTCCGCGAACGTACCCGCAAACTGGTCGTACTCATCCCGCCAGAACATCTGGAATGGACCTACCGCGAAGGACGATTCACCATCGGCGAATTGGTGCGGCACATCGCCGCTATCGAGCGTTGGCTGTATGCGGAAAATGCCGAAGGTCGGCCGTCCAAATACGCAGGCTGTGGACCGGAGCTGACTGAAGGTTACGAATCGATGCTGGACTACTTTGATGAAATGCACCGCCAATCGGTTGCTATCTTTCAAAAACTGAGCCCGGACATGTTGCAAGCCAAAATTCAAACACCCGCCGGGCAGCCCATCACTTGTTGGAAATGGTTGCGGGCTTTGGTGGAACACGAAATCCACCACCGAGGGCAGCTTTATATGTATCTCAATATGTTGGATGTCAAAACACCACCGCTTTATGGATTGACGGCAGAACAGGTTGAAAAGATGAGTAACCCCTAATTATAGTAACTACCATCATGAATAATATTATTTCAACCGATAAACTGACCCGAACCTTCGGCGCTTTCACCGCCGTCAACGCCATCAGTTTTGAGGTGCATGAAGGCGAGATATTCGGCTTTCTAGGGGCCAATGGCGCGGGCAAAACCACGGCCTTAAAAATGCTCACCGGACTGCTAACGCCAACTTCGGGCAAAGCAATGGTGGCGGGCTACGATGTGTGGCGCGAACCCGAACAAGTGAAACGCCGGATCGGCTACATGAGCCAAAAATTCAGTCTGTACGAAGACCTCACCGTACGTGAAAACATCCGGCTTTTTGGCGGGATATATGGCCTGAAAATGAGTGAAATAAAGGCTAAAACCACCCAATTGCTCGAAAAACTACAACTTGAGGCAGAGGCCGACAAACTGGTCGGCTCCCTGCCCTTGGGCTGGAAACAAAAACTGGCCTTCTCCGTGGCACTGCTCCACGACCCGAAAATTGTGTTTCTCGACGAACCAACTAGCGGCGTCGACCCGCTCACCCGCCGGCAGTTTTGGGAATTGATTTATGAAGCAGCCCACACTGGCGTGACGCTCATGGTGACCACGCACTATATGGAAGAAGCCGAATACTGTGGCCGTGTGAGTATGATGGTAGATGGCAGCATAGAGGCCCTGGATACCCCTCGAAACCTCAAGGATAAGTTTGGCGCAAAAAATATGGATGAGGTGTTTCGAAAGTTGGCAAGGGGGTAGCGAGGTGCGAATTACGAATTACGAGGTGCGAATTACGAACCTCAAAACTGCTTCGGAACAGCGTTCCGAGATACTACTATGAACCGTTTTTCCGCATTTGTTCAAAAGGAGTTCCGCCACATCCTGCGCGATCGGCGGACGCTGCTCATCCTGTTCGGAATGCCCGTCATACAGGTCTTGCTTTTTGGTTTCGTACTCACCAACGAAATCAAAAATGCCTCCATTGCGGTGCTAGACCCATCCAAGGACGCTGAAAGCATTGCCTTGACCAATAAACTGGTATCCAGCGGCTATTTCCAGTTGAACCGGAACCTCGGCTCTCCTGACGAACTCGACCCAGCATTTAGAAGTGGTAAAATCAAAATGGCCATCGTGTTTCCACCAGATTTTGCCCAATCCCTAAATGAACCCTCCTCCTTAAACGCTCACCCAGCCACCATACAAATCATTGGCGATGCCTCCGACCCCAATACAGCCACCACTTTAATCAATTACGCCAATGCCATCATCGGTGACTATCAGCAAGAAAAAGCTGCTCATAGTGGACTTTCGCCCAACGCTATGTCCATCGTCACACAAACCCGGATGCGCTATAACCCGGAACAAAAAGGTGTCTTCAACTTTGTACCGGGCGTCATGACACTCATTCTAATGCTGGTATCGGCCATGATGACTAGTATAACCATTGCCCGGGAGAAGGAATTAGGCACCATGGAGGTGCTCCTTGTGTCTCCTTTACAACCCATTCAAATCATTTTAGGTAAAACGGCGCCCTACCTCGTGCTCACCTTGCTCAATGCTGTGGTGATCGTACTGGTCGGTATCTTGATTTTTGGAATGCCCATGCGGGGCTCCATCGTTTTGCTGGCCGCCGAATGCGTGTTGTACATGTTTGTCGCACTTTCGCTGGGTATTCTCATCAGCACCCGCTCGAAAGACCAAATGACCGCTATGTTCATGTCGGCACTGGGCTTGATGATGCCAACCATGTTGCTTTCTGGCTTTATTTTCCCACGCGAGAGTATGCCCGTGCCCCTCCAGGTCATAGGCAATGTTATCCCCGCCACTTGGTTCAATACCATTATCAAAGGGATCATGATAAAAGGGGTAGGCCTGGAGGTGCTTTGGAAACAGACCTTGGTATTGGGTGGTATGGCCCTGTTTTTCTTGGGGCTGAGTTTGCGGAATTTCAAAGACCGGCTTTAAGCTCCGTTATTCAATTCAATAAAACCCGATGTAGATTTCCTCGTTTTCGTCCAGGTTGGCCAAGCAATCTGTGACAAACTCCCGTTCTGGAGCAAGTTCTTCTTCATCGCCGAAATAATCCAAGGCGTTCAACAATTGCATTTTTGAAAAACGTCGGCCGTTCCCATTGCCACAAGAAAAAGCATTGCAATCGTGTGCATGCAAAGCATTGTAAATCGCAAAACAGCGCGGGTTAAACGCACTTCTATTCAAGGAGGCTACCTCTTTTTGCGCTTCCGTTCCTTCATTTTTAATACCACTAATGGCGTGTCCCATGGTTTTTGTTTTTGAAATATGCCCAACTGAATACGGCACTGAACAGTTCCATATTGCTGGATAAACTTTAAGAAATGCTAAGAAATCCTTAAAATTCTTGGGCTCGCGTGTCTTTTTTCAAATCCTTCGTATATATATCGTCTTTCAAAAGAGACACCTTTTTCACATGAACAAGCCACTGATATTGATTTTTGTTTTCGCTGCTATTTCGTTTAGCACCGCCTCCGCACAAAACATCTCCCGCCCAAAAACCGATAACGCAACTACGGAACAGAAGACCGATAAAGCCACCCCAACCGATGCCCAATCGGGCAAGACGGCTCCCACTGGTCGGAAAGCCCGTAAAGCACCGGTTACCGAAAAAAGCACGGCAAACGGTAAAACCCGCAGCGAGCGCAAGGGTGACAATGGCAAACACAAAGGCCACGACAAAGACAAAGCAAAGGGTAAAGCCAAAGGGCACCATAAAAACCACGACCACGAAGCCAAACCTGGAGAAGGCCGTACCAAGGAAAAATCCAAAAGCAAGGGTAAAAAATCAAGCAACGACAAGGACAGCAAAGTCCCAGAAGATGCATCCAAGGGCCGAAAAGCCAAAAACTAAGAGGCCAAACCAATTCCGATTTTTAAAGGTGGGTACGGAATAACTCGTTTGAATTATTTCACCCGCATCTTCATATTCCCAAAGCCGTCATTACAACACGTCCCCCACGGCATACATGAGAAACAATTAGGTGCTTCCTGAGCAATCAGGGGGCACTTTTTTTGTGATATACCGGGCGACCTGGGTTTGCATTCGTTCCTTGTCCACCCGCAAACCCAGGATTTTGGCAATGGTGGCCCAAAGTATCCAGGTATCCATGGCAGGGCTTTGGTTTTCAATGTAATACAGGTCGTACTGGCATTTTTCTCGTTCGCCCTCCAGCGTATTGACATAACCGAGGCACACTTGAGCCAAACCCGTAATGCCCGGAGCAACCGCATGGCGCTCATTGTAATGGGGTATTTTTTCCAAAAATTCATCATACAGTTCCATGGGGACTGGTCTTGGGCCAAGGAGGCTCATTTCGCCGCTTAACACGTGCCAAAGTTGTGGAATCTCGTCCAAATGCAAGGCTCGCATCCAGCCCCCAGTACGGGTAAGCCGGGAATCTTGAGCATCGGTCAGTCGAAAGGGCTCTTGCTGGGCCACCTTCATGGTCCTGAATTTGAGCATCCTAAAGGGACGTCCATTTTTCCCTGGGCGGATTTGAACAAAAAACACACCACCTCGAGAGTCAAGTAATACAGCCATCGCGGCCAGCAAGCCCAATACGAGCGCTAGCGGCAACACCAGCAAAACAAGTATGATTTCAATTGCTCTCCGTATCAATGGATAGAGTCCTTTTTCAGATTTGTGTTTTTGCTTCACTAATCGACCAAGTTATTGTTTATCAACATATTGCGAAATAATTTTTGGGGGCAAATCCGTCGTTTTCGATGCATCTGGGAACACATTTCCCAAAGCACTAAACTCGAACTCTTGCAAAAGCCTTTCCAGTTTTCGCTCCACCGTATTCAAGTTTGTGTAATGCCGAAAACGTGCCGAAGCGGAAAGCCCTGGTAATGGTGGCATTTGTGCGTCCATTTCCCAAGGATGCAGGTAAAACACCAATGGACGGCCCTGCTTGTGCAATTGACGAATCAATTTGGC
>JALHPW010000036.1 GCA_022842255.1 Saprospiraceae bacterium
ATACCTTGTATTGCGTTTTTTTAAGACTAAAAAGTGGGATTTGCGATAGACATACGTACCACTTATCATTCATCACTTATCACTATTTAATTGGATTTCTCCGAATTTGGCCTCCACCCCGATGTACTCGATGGCATTGAGGCCCTGAACTTCAAAACCGCAACCCCGATTCAAGAAAAAGCCATCCCCCTCATCCTGGAGGGCAAGGATGTCATCGGCACAGCCCAAACGGGCACCGGCAAAACTGCCGCTTTTGTACTGCCAATCATGCACATGATCATGGAATCGGGCGAATACGACTACACCCAGGCCCTCATCATTGTGCCTACCCGCGAACTGGCGATGCAAATCGACCAGGCCATTGAAGCCTACTCCTATTTTGCCGGCATTTCTTCGGTGGCGATTTATGGCGGCGGCGGCGGCAAAGATTTTGCCCAAGGCCGCGATGCGCTTCAACGGGGCGCCGATATTGTAATCGCTACCCCTGGCCGATTGCTCTCACACATGAGCCTGGGCTACGTCGACTTCTCCCGTTTGCGCTTTTTGGTGCTCGACGAGGCGGATCGTATGCTCGATATGGGTTTCATGCCCGACCTCACCAAAATCATTGAATCGCTCAATCCGCAGCGTCAAGGGCTGCTTTTTTCAGCCACCATGCCCCACGGCGTGATGAAACTGGCGAAAACAATGCTCAAAAACCCGGTCACCATCAGCATTGCGCTTTCCAAACCGGCCGAAGGCGTTACGCAGGGCGTTTATCTTGTGGGCGACCGACAAAAAATCCCGCTCATTGCCGAGTTGTTGAAGGACAGAACCGGACAAAGGACCCTGATTTTTTGTTCTAGTAAACTGGCCGTCAATGAGTTGTACAAAAAACTCAAAAGCCGGAACCTGAACGTTGAACGCATCAGTAGCGACCTGGAACAAAACGAGCGCGAACAAGTAATGCTCGCCTATCGAAATCAAAAAATTGACATCCTGGTTGCCACCGATGTATTGAGTCGGGGTATCGATATCGACGGCATCGACCTGGTTATCAACTTTGAAGCGCCCCGCGATGCGGAGGATTATGTGCACCGGATTGGGCGAACGGCCCGTGCAGCCCGTAAGGGAACGGCACTCACGCTCATCAATCACATGGATTTGCCGCGCCTCAAACGCATCGAGAAACTCATCGGAAGGGAAGTGCCCAAATTGCCCTTGCCCCCCGGCCTCGCCGAAGAGCCCGAACAACGACACGCGCAGCGCCAAGGAAGTGGGGGTCGCACACAAGGCCCACGCAGAAGCGGCGGGGATGCGCCACGTAAAGATGGCGGACAAAAACAGCCGTTCCGTGGAGGTCAACGGCGCAATGGTGGTGGAGGAAAAGGAAACGGCGGCGGGCAGAATCCTACTGCTTGAGGGCATAGGCTTATTCCCTTTGCAAATGCAGTTCTTTGATTGATGATTAATAGATTACATGATTGTTGATTTTTGATTTGAGGTATGATTGACAATGGCTGATGTGGTGCCAGCGCCCATCATTCCATCGTCCCTCACATCAACAATCATAAATCATGTAATCTATTATTCGTCAATCAAAAAATTCTAATCCGGGCCAATCCAGTCCCCCACCCAACACATCACCATGTCAATACATGAGGCTCAATCCACTGTGGATCAATGGATTAAAACCATTGGTGTCCGATATTATTCCGAACTTACCAATACCGCCCTACTCATGGAAGAGGTGGGCGAGGTAGCTCGGCTCATGGCGCGGATTTATGGCGAGCAATCGTTCAAAAACCCTGAAGACGCCGCCGATGCTCCGGCCCAATTGGCCGATGAAATGGCCGATGTGCTGTTCCTGATCCTTTGCCTGGCCAATCAAACGGGCATTGACCTTACCGAAGCCCTCCAAAAAAATCTGGACAAAAAAACCAAGCGCGATGCTGCCAGGCACGCCGGGAATGAGAAGTTACGCTAACCAATCGAAAAACCGTTCTACGGTATCGTCAACTCAATTACTCTTAGGCAAGGCTCATAATTACCCCCCACCCATTTCAGGTCACTCAGCCTTCAGCGAACCAGCGTCACATCCCCGCTTAACTGTATGATTTCCCCATCAATAAACTCAATATCGGCCACCCAAACGAAAACATCTATGTTCAATTCCTGCCCTTTGAACGTGCCGTCCCAGCCTGCAGGTTCGTCGTTCGTTTTGATATTATTCGCCTGATAAATCTGTCCTCCCCAGCGATTAAAAATCTTCAGGCTAAGGATTTGTTTCACCCCCGCGTCCGAGAAAATGGTAAAAAAGTCGTTTATGCCATCCCCATTCGGGCTAAATACATTGGGAGGGTAAACCCTCCGCTGAGCGCGTACTTTATAACAAATAGTGTCCAGGGCAATGCAGCCCATTTTGCTCCGCACCCGTACTTGCTGACACCCGGATGTAAGGGGCTGGAAACTATAAATGTTGCAATCCGGACATTGCAAAAACGCCGCTGTGCCGGACCAGGTGTAGTCCATAATGTCCACCTGAGGTATGTTTACAATAGCCTGCAAATCAATAACATCGCCCAAATTAGTTGTTAAATCTAACCCCAATTGCACGGTTGGGCTGATTGGTTCGGCAAGCGATTCGCTTGCTGAGACGGTACATCCATGGGCATCTGTGACACTAATGGTGTAGCTACCTGCCGGCAGCCCACTTATGGCAGCAGTGGTTTGTCCGCTACTCCAATGTAGAAAATATGGCATTACTCCACCAATGGCTTGAGAACTCAAAGTGCCATCATTATCCCCAACACAGGTGATGTTCTTTTTATTCAGCTGTATGGTCAGTGGAGGCGGCTGGTTTACCTGTACCGTGGCAGACAACAGACAGCCATTGCTATCAGAAATGGTCAGGGTGTAGTTACCCGTGGAAAGGTTGCTGATTTGCGGGGAATTAGCTCCATTATTCCACAAATAGGAATAAGGAGAAACACCACCAGTAACCTGTGCTTGAGCACTTCCTTCAGTACCTCCAAAACAGGCAACATGAGTACTGGCAACATTTGCCATCAAGGCTGGAGGTTCTGTGACTGTAGCACTTGCGACAATGGCACAAGCATGTAGGTCGGTAATCGTGACCAGATACGTTCCAGCCCATAAGTCAGTGATGTCACTGCCCGTTTGACCATTGCTCCAGGTATAGCTGTACGGCAACACCCCGCCAGTGGTTGATACCGAAGCGGTAGCGTCATGGAGCCCAAAACAGGAAACGGCCGTCGCAGACGCATTCGAACTCAATGGTGGTGGTTCTGAAATGGCAACAGAGGCCACTTCTGTGCAGCCCAAGGCATCCGTGATGGTGACCCAATAGGTACCAGCCCCCAGTTGGGCGATGACTTCGCTGGTTTGGCCATTGCTCCAGGTATAACTATACGGCAACACCCCGCCAATAACCGATACCGAAGCGTTCGCGTCGTGGAGCCCAAAACAGGAAACGGCCGTCGCAGACGCATTCGAACTCAATAGTGGTGGTTCTGAAATGGCAACAGATGCCACTTCTGTACAGCCCAAAGCATCCGTGATGGTGACCCAATAGGTACCAGCCCCCAGTTGGGTAATGGCAGCACTGGTCTGGCCATTGCTCCAGGTATAGCTGTAGGGCAATACCCCGCCCGCGACCGATACAAAGGCTTGGCCATCCTGGCTACCAAAACAAGAGACATCTATATCGTTGCCAATTGTCGTCAGGAGTGGCGGTTCTGAAATGGCGACCGAGGCCAATTCCGTACAGCCCATGGCATCCGTGATGGTGACCAGATAGGTACCAGCCCCCAGTTGGGTAATGGCAGCACTGGTTTGGCCATTGCTCCAGGTATAGCTGTAGGGCAATACCCCACCGGCGACCGATACGGAGGCTTGGCCATCCTGGCTACCAAAACAAGAGACATCTATATTGTTGCCAATTGTCGTCAGAAGCGCTGGTTCTGAAATAACACCCGATACTACTTCCGTGCAGCCCAAAGCATCTGTGATGGTGACCAAATAAGTACCCGCTCCCAGTTGGGTGATGGCATCGCCGGTTTGCCCATTGCTCCAGGTATAGCTGTAGGGCAACGCCCCGCCAGCTGCCGTTACCACTGCGGTAGCGTTGTGGAGCCCAAAACAGGAAACCCCTGTCATAGACAAACTCGAGCTCAAAAGCGGCGGTTCTGAAATGGGCACCGAGGCCATTTCCGTGCAGCCCAACGCATCTGTGATGGTGACCAAATAAGTACCCGCTCCCAGTTGGGTGATGGCATCGCTGGTTTGCCCATTGCTCCAGGTATAGCTGTACGGCAACACCCCGCCAGCTGCCGTTACCACTGCGGTAGCGTTGTTTAACCCGAAACATGAAACATCCGCCCAAGTCGCATTCGAGCTCAAAAGCGGTGGTTCTGAAAGGGTAGCCGAGGCTACATGGGTACAGCCGGAGGCATCCGTGATAGTGACCCAATAGGTGCCAGCCCCCAGTTGGGTGATGGCATTGCTGGTTTGGCCATTGCTCCAGGAATAGCTATATGGGAGCACCCCGCCAGCAGCCGATACGGTGGCTTGGCCGTCCTGACTGCCAAAACAAGAAACATTTGCTTGGTTGGTAATGGAGGTCAAAAGTGGCGGTTCTATCAAGTTGGCCGATGCCACGCCTGTACAGCCCAATGCATCGGTGACCGTAACGGAATAGACGCCAAAACTCAGGTTGCTGATGGTTGGGCCAGATTCACCTGAATTCCAGAAATATACATACGGAGCTGTGCCCCCCAGCACTTCCGCGAAAACCGCTGCATTGGCGGCACCTGCACAAGTCGTGTTCTGTGCAATAGTGGTTATGACCGGGTTTGGCCTTAAGGTAATTTTCACCGGAGCAGAAACAACCCTGCAATTAGGCAGTGCCAGATTGGATAACGCACTGGCAACTACCAATCGGAACTGGCTACCATCCACAGGATTGAGTACCTCAAGGCTATCGTTGTTGGAATTGGGGATGTCCTCCCAGGAGCCATTTAAGAAAGTTTGCCATACATATTCCGGGTTGTTATAGGGAGCATCTGAGAGCACCGAAGGAATCGTTACAGGCATGCTCGTACAAAAAGAGAGGTTTTCTGGCACCGTAATACTTGGACCGCAGGCCCTGAGGGAGATGTTGTCAATTGCAAGGTCATTGCCACCGCCGCCCGGGGCGTTATTGCGCAATTCAAATGTTACGGTGTTTTGTCCTGGGCTGCTCACGAAGGAAAACCGAACGGTTCGCCACTGCTCGTCCTGGGGAATATTGCCCGTTTCGCACACCACATTTCCGTCTATCAGGAAAGAAATATTAGGCAGGATAAAGTTGGGCACCTGGCTCTTTATAAGGGAGATGATGTCTATGGACAATTCGTAGACCGTATTTTCACATACCTCCACAGTTTTTTGGTAAAAAAGCCCGGGTTGATAAGTTGCGTTCACCACCATCATGTATCCATTGGGTTCCGGGCCGTTATCTTCGATATCTATCCAAAAGTTGGAAGCGAATATGCCCCAAGGAGTTGTATTATTCGTAATACAGTAGTAGCCATCGTTCGGCGGTGGATTTAACTGATAAATAAAACCCGGCGCAAGGTTAGGGTTGGTCTGCAGGATATTGGGTATACCTGTGCCAAAGTCGCCGTTGGGGAAAATATTATCGCCCAATGTACCCGTACAGCTACTTGTGCAAATCGGCATTGACAAGGCTTTCAAACTCGAGTCAGGCTCGGTTTGGGCAACAATGGTTTTGATTCCAATCAATAAAAAGAACCAAGTAAAATTTTGCATAGTATGGCCAAATTTGGATGGACACAAGAACTTGGCGGCAGAGCACAGGCTACAAATGCGATAGGAATTTGATTGCTTGAACAGCACAATCTTGAGGGGGGCGGCATGGAAAACATCCGCCGGTTTTTGTCAATAGCTTAGACGGAGCGATTAACGCCTGTAAACTTTGCCCACAAGTCGTAAAATTGAAGGCGAATATAGTGTTTGATAACACTTTTGTAAACATTACGAAAAAACACCTGCGTGCAAAACACCGGAGGGCAAGCCAGAGTCCATCGACCTGTTCTAAAGAAGTGAGGCCGCTTCCCATTCCATACATCATACGCTCACCTTTGAAATACCATGACTTTTTGTCAGCAACAATTGGTCAAAAGCGCCATTTTGTCATTTTATTTGTTCGAAAAATTGCCAAATCAAGCGTTTTGAGCGAATGGTACGCGGATTGAATAGAGGGGAATGTCGGCAAGCGAAACAGCAATTCAGATTTCGAGCCGATTCACTCTCTCAACCTTCACTATCAAAATTGTGTAAAAAAATGACAGGTATCGTAAAAGTTCAGCCGTTCCCCGCAACCAAATTTTTCTCTAATGGTTTTTTAGATGAGTTCTTCAATCGCGGTCTTGGCGAGTTTGTTGGCAACGACTTACAGCTCAGTCAACCCGCGGTAAATGTGGCCGAAACCGACGAGTCGTTCAAGCTGGAATTGGCGGCCCCAGGCTTTGAAAAACAACATTTCGCACTCAACGTCGAAAACGGTCATCTGATCGTAACGGCTAAGCGCGAAGAAAAAACAGAAGAAAGCCAACCCGAAAAAGGTCGCTTCCTCCGCCGCGAGTTTCGTTATGAATCTTTCAAACGTTCATTTAAATTGCCGAACACAGTGAACCAAGATTCGATTTCGGCTGTTTATGAAAATGGAGTTCTGAACATCGAACTTCCTAAGAAAGAAGAGGCTAAGCCGATTGCAAAAGCAATCCAAGTAGGCTAGGTCTCACCCAGACAAGAGTTTTCATAAGGTTAGTTAATAGGGTTTTAGGTGTTTTCATGGAGCCGGGGCAGCAATGTCTCGGCTCTTTTATTATAATATCACCGCTACTTGTACCATAATTCCACTGCTACGCAGTTTCAATTGAGCATGAAATCTTTCTAAAACTCAGGTTGTTTTAAGTACCGAATAAGCATAGCGCCACCGAACTTTGCGACTTATAAACGCTAGCATCATGATGCCGCTTTTCGAACAAATCCAAGAAGCCGTTGCCCATATCCGCAGTCGCACAAAATTTCAGCCGCTCACTGGCATTGTGCTGGGCACTGGCCTTGGAAATCTGACGGACGACCTTAGCATCGAAGCCGAAATCGACTATCACGACATTCCGCATTTTGCTCAAAGCACGGTGCAGAGCCACAAAGGGAAACTCATTTTCGGCAAACTCGGCAACCATCCCGTGGTAGTGATGGCCGGACGTTTCCATTGGTATGAAGGCTGGACCATGGAACAGGTCACCTTTCCGATTCGAGTACTCAAATTCCTTGATATTCAACGGATCATAATCACCAATGTATCAGGGGGCGTAAACCCACACCTCCTTGCGGGCGATTTGGTGGTGGTCCGCGACCACATCAATTTACTCCCGGAAAACCCCTTGCGCGGCCACAATGATGAGCGCCTGGGACCACGTTTCCCCGATATGCTGCACACCTACGACGAGGATTTGCGCACCAAAGCGTTGGAAATCGCCCATGCTAAAGGCATTCGAGCCTTCGAGGGTGTATATTCGGCCATGTCAGGCCCCAACCTGGAAACCCCGGCGGAATACACCATGCTGCGCGGCCTCGGCAGCGACTGTACAGGCATGTCTTCGATTCCCGAAGTGTTGGTAGCCCGTCACATGGACCTACCTGTCATGATGATTTCACTTATCAGCAACGTATCTTATCCGCGTTCAGCCATCCGCGTCACCACGGTGGAAGATGTCATCGCAACCGCCCAAGCAGCCGAACCAAAGATGAGGTTGCTCATTCGCGAATTGCTTTCCTACCTTTGAGCCTTACAACACTAACCCATATCATGGTCAAAATACTCGCCAACGATGGCATCCACCCAGACGGCCTCTTATTGCTTGAAGAGGCTTCTTATCAAGTAAGCGAAGATAAAATTGCGCAAGCCGACCTCCCATCGGCCATTGCAGACTACGATGTACTCATTGTGCGCAGTGCAACCAAAGTGGACAAAGCAGTGATCGACGGCGCTAAAAAGCTGAAAATCATCGGACGGGGCGGGGTTGGATTAGACAACATTGACGTAGAATATGCCCAAAGCAAGGGCATTCAGGTGTTCAATACCCCGCAAGCCTCTTCTCGCGCGGTAGCCGAATTGGCTGCGGCGCATATTTTCACCCTTGCTCGGATGCTCCAGCGCAGCAACCGGGAGCTGGCTGTAGGTGGTGATTTCAAAAAACTCAAAAAGGAGTCCGAATCCGGTTTCCAAATCAAAGGGAAAACCCTCGGAATCGTAGGTTTCGGACGCATTGGGCAGGAACTCGCGAAAATCGCACTCGGGCTCGGGATGCGGGTACGGGCGCACGACCCCTTCGTAAGCGAGGCCGAAATCGGCATCCAAATCGGCGACCATCAAGATTTAAAACTTGGGATGACCATCTCCACGGAATCCCTGGAAAAGGTGCTGCGCGATTCCGATATCCTCAGTTTCCACATTCCAGGCATTGGCAAACCGCTTTTGGGCGCTGCCGAATTGGAAAAATTAAAAACAGGGGCCATTCTCATCAACACAGCCCGTGGTGGCGTCATCGACGAAACCGCCTTGCTCGCAGCCTTGGATTCGGGTAAAATTGGGGGTGCTGGCCTAGATGTTTTTGAAAACGAGCCTACGCCCCTGGAAGCCCTGCTTCGCCACCCAAAAGTTTCCTGCAGCCCGCATATTGGGGCCAGCACGATGGAGGCGCAGGCCTATATCGGGATGGAACTTGCTGATAAGATTATTTCGTTTTTTGGGGACGATAAGTAAAATCCGTGTCCAATCCGCGTCATCCGTGTTCCCCCAATCGAGAAGGGAACACGGATGACGCGGATGAGACACGGATTTTATAGATTCAGTGCAAAAACCATCGGCTTCGACGGACTGGCATCCAAATCCAACGACGTCGTTTGAAGGTTTAGCAAGTAAAGCCCATCCCGCACGGCATTCGGCACAAAAACCATTTCCGTGATGGTGGCGTGCGTACGCGTGGCATATGGATATTGCCAAAAAGCGCGGTGCGCTAACAATTGGCCACCATCTTCTTCGCGGTCCACTGAAGGCAAATCAAGGAGCAGGTGCTGCACCCCGCATTGGACCAAATACACCAACGCTTCATGGTGCATGTAAGGCGGGTTTGCACCGGAGTAATTTTGCCGCAGCTTTAATTCATCGTTTGGCAAAGTCCTGATAATCAAAGCCTCCGCCTCGTTTTCAGCAAAAACTTCCTCCAATTGGTCTTGGAATATTACCCGGTCGCCCTGCTCCGTTTTTCGGGGGTAGAGGCTGACTATTTTTGCCAAAAAATGGGATTCAATCAGGCATTCCCGCAACACAAAACGCTCGCGGGCAATGTGCCCTACACACTCGGTATGCGTTCCGTTCCCGTGCGGATTGAGCCGTACATTGAAAAAGTTGACTACCCCACCCTCCTGGGTGCTCCCCACAAAATCTCCCGCTAGAACCGGTGAAAACTCCGGCATCGGCGCCCAAAAACAATTGGGGTTTTCCGCCCCATCTCTCAAAGGGATGGACAGGTCAATGGGCTTGGACAAATCTGCCCTGAAGCTGCGCTCGTGGTGATTGAATGAGATTATCAAGGTAATGTGTTTAGAAAAGTGGGGGCTTCAAAAGGGTTGATTGGGTTGATGAGGGTTTATAGGGTTGATAATTGCACCCTAAAAATGGACAATTACTGCATTTTGAGTGCAATTATCAACCCTATAAACCTTCATCAACCCAATCAACCTTTAAATACCGCCTTTACTACTCAAACATGCAAGGCGCGGTTTCCCGTTGCGGCCAAACACGCTTCCTTAAATGCTTCGGTATAGGTTGGGTGGGCATGGCTCATGCGGGAGGCATCCTCAGCGCTGGCCCGGAATTCCATGAGTGCTACCCCTTCGGCAATCATGTCTGCGGCGCGCGCGCCCACGATGTGTACGCCCAGGATTTCGTCGGTCTCTTTGTGGGCAAGTACTTTTACCATACCGTCCAGATCCATGCTCGCGCGGGCACGTCCGAGTGCACGGAACGGGAATTTGCCCGGTTTGTAAGGCGTACCCATTTCTTTGAGTTGCTCTTCCGTGTAACCCACACTCGCCACTTCGGGCCAGGTATATACCACACCCGGAATCAAGTTGTAATGGATGTGCGGTTTTTGCCCCATGATGGTTTCGGCCACGAAAACACCTTCTTCTTCGGCTTTGTGGGCCAACATGGCACCGCGCACCACATCCCCAATGGCATAAATGCCTGGTACAGCGGTTTCGAGATGCTCGTTCACTGGAATCCGGCCCTTTTCATCGAGTGTGATGCCCGCGTTTTCCAAGCCAAGATTGTCGGTATACGGCTTGCGCCCGATGGCCACCAGACAATAATCGGCATCCCAAGACAAGGTTTTAGACTCGTCGTCGCGGCTTTTGGCTGTCACCGTAACCTTTGATTTAGAAGGTTTTACGTCTGTAACACCATAACGCAAATGGAATTCCATGCCCAAACCTTTGAGCGACTTCATTAGTTCGCGACTACAATCGGAATCCATCCCGGCAATGATCCGATCGAGATATTCCACCACGTGCACTTTGGTGCCTAGGCGGGCGTATACGCTACCCAGTTCCAGACCGATGACGCCGCCGCCAATGACAACCATGGTGCTTGGTACTTTTTCGATTTGGAGGGCCTCTGTGCTGGTGATAACGCGTTGTTTGTCGTAGTTAAAGTTTGCTGGCACGATTGGCTTTGAACCGGTCGCGATGATGACACGTTGGGTCTCGATTTCCTTGGTTTCACCGCTTTTCCCAGTAATTTTCACGCGGTTTTTGGAAACAAACGAACCGTGGCCATACAGGACATCGATTTTGTTCTTCTTCATCAAAAACTCCACCCCTTTGTTGTTTTCCTGCACCACCTCGTTTTTCCGCTTAATCATTTGGGGGAGGTTTACCTTCAAATCTTTCAAATCAATACCGTGTGTACCAAACTTGTGGGCTGCGTTGTGGTAATGCTCCGAGGAGTCAAGCAGTGCCTTGGACGGGATGCAACCCACATTCAGGCAAGTGCCCCCCAACACAGGGTAGCGTTCGATGATGGCGGTTTTGAGGCCCAATTGAGCACAGCGGATGGCGGCCACATAACCACCCGGCCCGGAGCCGATGACTGTAACGTCGTATTGCATTTATTATGGAGTGATGAGTGTATGGAGTGATGGAGTGATGGAGTGATGGAGTGATGGAGTGAATTGAACGGTTATTGCTAATCGCTTTATCACTTCATCACTCCATCATTCCATAATCAGTCCGCAAAAGTATTTCGATTGCAGCTTACATTGCATTGAACCCTTCAAAAGGATTTTTGTTTTGATGTCAAAACATCTAAGTTTGCGTCATGAAACTGGAAATGGAACTTAAAAGTACGAAGCCTATGCCTGCACGCCAGCGGGCCATGTTGAATGTTTTGTTTACGGCCAGTTGGCTTGACTGTTCGATTACCCGCCAATTGCGGCCTTTCGGACTTACCGGCCCACAATACAACATCCTGCGTATCCTCAACGGTAGCGCCCCCAAAGGACTCTCGGTGCTCGACATCAAAAGTCGGATGCTAGACCGCAGCAGCAACGTAAGTCGTTTGGTGGAAAAACTACGCTTGGCCGGCTATGTAGAGCGGGTGCCGCATGGGAAAGACCGGCGCATGGTAATTGTCACCATCTCTGAAAGTGGCAAAAAACTGCTTACGGATATCGAACAAGCCAGGTTTATGGACGGCAACAGTGCTATCGGCAATCGACTCAGCGAAGCGGAGGCACTCGAATTGGGGCACTTACTCGATAAATTTCGCGAATAAGCTCGTCTCTGGCATTAGTTTTGCCCCAGTCCTCAAGACCTTCTACCTTCGCTTCATGCGTACCCATCCTTACGCGCCAAAACTTAGCGCAGTTGCTGCTCCTGTAATGCTTACCCTCGAACTTTTTACGCCCGACGACGATGCCCGCCCCGTGTTCGTCACCGGGAATTTCAATGGCTGGACCACCCGGGATGAGCAGTACAAAATGCAGAAAATCAAGGACGGACACTACCAGTACACCTTTCAGTCCGTTCCCCCAACTGTTGAAAAATTCGAATATAAATACGTGAAAGGCGGCTGGGAAGCTGAAGAATTGGCCCCCAATGGATTTCCACCTGCCAACCGAAGCATGGAAATCCCTCGTGGGAAGGTGAACGATGTGGTGCCCCGCTGGAAACAACACGCTCAAGGGTACGACCCACAATTTTACCCCGACATCCAGATTGTCTCCAAACGCTTCAATGTGCCGCAACTGCGACGCCGGCGGCGGATTTCCGTATTGCTTCCTTGGGATTATGCCACTTCTACCAAACGGTACCCGGTGCTTTACCTCCAGGACGGCCAGAATCTTTTTGAAGACACTGCCCCATTTGGCACCTGGGCCGTCGACCGCCAGCTGGCAGCCCTCTCTCAACGTGGGAAAGGCGGTTTTATCGTCGTCGCCATCGACCACGGTGGTAGCGAACGCGTGCGGGAGTTTTCGCCCTACGATTCGCAACGCTGGGGGGATGGCTTAGGGCAAGAATATGCCCAATTTCTTGCTGAAACACTGAAACCACACATTGACGAGCATTTCCGCACCTTGCCCGACCGGGCGCATACGGGTATAGGAGGCAGCAGCATGGGGGGCCTCATCAGCATTTATGCGGGCATTTTCTTCCCACATGTCTTTTCCAAGTTCATGATTTTTTCGCCCTCCTTGTGGGCAGCACCCAAGGTATATTTTGAACCGGTGCGGTTTTCACCGTATTCCAACACAAAAATCTACCTCTATGCAGGCGGTAAAGAAGGCGCAGGGGTCATCACCAATGTGCGTCGTTTCAAGGAATCCATGGAAACACGTGGCTTCGACCCCGCCCAATTACAAATCATGCTCAAAACCGACCCACAGGGCCGCCATACCGAAGACCGCTGGGGCATTGAGTTTCCAAAGGCGGCGGAGTGGCTTTTTGAGTGATTTTAAAAACCGCAAAACAGGAGAACAGGAAAACAGGAAAATGTAAAACTGCGAGAGACACTCTGCCCTTGGTTTTACATTTTCCTGTTTTCCTGTTCTCCTGTTTTGCGGTTTAATTTTACCGCCCCACCATATCCTCGGGCCGCACCCAGGCGTCAAACTGCTCCGAAGTCATGTGTTTGAAATCAAGTCCTTGGAGCTCATACTCCAGGGCGGACTCCTTCAGCGTAATGCCTTTTTTGTGTGCGTTTTGCGCGATGGCAGCGGCATTGTAATAGCCAATTTTGGTGTTTAGGGCCGTGACGAGCATCAGCGAGTTGTTCACGTGTTTGGCAATGTTGTCGCGCAGGGGTTCAATCCCTACCGCACATTTATCATTGAAACTTACACAGGCTTCGCCGATAAGTCGGGCGGAGTGCAGGAAGTTGTAGATCATCACCGGTTTGAACACATTGAGTTCAAAATGCCCGTTGGAGCCACCAATGTTGATGGCCACATCATTGCCCATCACCTGCGCGGCCACCATGGTGAGCGCTTCGCACTGGGTAGGGTTGACCTTGCCCGGCATGATGCTGGAGCCTGGCTCATTGTCTGGGATGTGGATTTCGCCGATACCGGAACGTGGTCCGGAAGACAACATTCGCACGTCGTTGGCGATTTTCATCAAACTAACGGCTACGGTTTTAAGGGCGCCGTGGGCTTCCACGATGCCATCGTGTGCGGCAAGTGATTCAAACTTATTGGGCGCGGTCACGAAAGGAAGGCCCGTTAGATTGGCGATATGGCGCGCCACGTTTTCCGAATAGTTTTTAGGCGTATTGATGCCTGTGCCTACTGCGGTGCCACCCAATGCTAGTTCGGAGAGGTGTTCGAGCGAATTACGGATGGCGCGGAGGCCGTGGTTGAGTTGGGCGACATACCCAGAGAACTCCTGCCCCAAGGTGAGCGGGGTGGCATCCATGAAGTGCGTGCGGCCGATTTTCACCACATCCATAAAAGCTTCTGACTTGGCCTGAAGGGTATCGCGCAGCTGCTCAATGCCTGGGATGGTGACCTCTATGAGCATTTTATAGGCCGCGATGTGCATGGCCGTTGGGAAGGTGTCGTTCGAAGATTGCGACTTGTTCACATCGTCGTTCGGATGCACAAACTTTTGTTCGTCAATAAGTTGTCCGCCGTGAATCACATGGGCACGGTAGGCAATTACCTCGTTGGCGTTCATGTTGCTCTGGGTGCCAGAGCCCGTTTGCCAAACCACGAGTGGGAATTGGTCGTCGTGTTTCCCTGCCAAGATTTCATCACAAACCTGTCCGATGAGGTCAGCTTTTTCCTTTGGCAAAACCCCTGCCTCGAAATTGGTAAGGGCGGCGGCTTTTTTCAAAAAAGCGAACGCACGGATAATTTCGATAGGCATCCGGTTGGTGTCGCGGGCAATTTTGAAATTCTCGATGGAACGTTGTGTTTGAGCGCCCCAATAAACATGGGCCGGCACTTGCACTTTGCCCATGGTGTCTTTTTCGATGCGAAAATCCATGTAAATTGTTGAGTTGTTGAGTGGTGGATTTGGGGATTTGTGAGTGGTGGATTGGGGTATTTGGTTAAGCGCCGCAAAGGTAAAAATGCTGGGGAGGCTTCTTTACGAAGTTGTTTGAGATATTTTAGGGTGCATCAAAACTTGGGGGCTAAAAACGCCCGCTGTTTAGTTCGGTCTCAATTTGGTTGAGCAATTTTTGGAGCGATGCCTGTGCGTGCTGGTATCGTTCCATGGAATTTTGATTCATAGACTGGGTTTGCCAAAGTATTTGCTGAAAAGGACGGGCTTTGCGGATCTTATCAATTTCACCGGGCGAAAAACGACCTCCCCCTAAGCGCACATTGTTCATAAGATATGGCAACAAAAGATTGTTAAACAGGTCATCCAAGTGCTTTTCAGAGACCATGATGGCCTCATAATGCACATCGTACAACGTCGCAATCCCCAAGCGCAAGGAATCATTGGTGATGGTCTCCAGGCCGCGCGACTTGAGTGTCTCGTAGGCAGCGGTATTGGCAAGCAGGTACGAATACCCATTCAAGCTACTGATTGCGGTAGACAAACTATCGGCCGGGACACTATCCCGGCTGAGGAAGGAAAAGACGGTTTGAATATTATCCACACGGAACTGGTACCCTTGTATGGTTTCACTCAAATCCAGTCGGTCTTGCTCCAGCCCAGCACGGATTTCCAGCAGTGTTTTGTGCTCGATTTCACGTTTTTTTCTACCTTCGTCGAGGTTGTTGACCCACAAGGCAAGCAGGATGC
>JALHPW010000037.1:0-2099 GCA_022842255.1 Saprospiraceae bacterium
ACGGCTCAACGGTCGCGTGGTCCTGTGGGCATATTGGGATGAGGCAGGAACGTTCGATATGAAACGCCTTCGAGCCTTGGCGGATGTGCAGGCTACCAACGGCGAACTGCTAAAAGTGAAGATGTTTGAGGATTTTTCCACGTTTGTCCACCTCGACGATTTGCGCCGAATCAAGTTCACGGATTTGCAGAACTATCTGGAAATCAAAAACGAACGACTCTACTTGCCCGTGATGCTTATTCAAAGCAACGCGCTGAATATGACCTTGAGCGGGGAACACACTTTTGAAAACGATATTGATTACAAAATCAAAATCAACGCAGGACAAGTGCTGCTCAACCGGCTCAAAAAACACGACTCCGACCTAGACCCGCTTCCTGAAAAAAAGGGCTTTTTCAATTTGTACTACACCATCGTCGGCAACCTGGACAAGTACGATATGAAGCGCAAAAAGAAAACCGTCAAGGCCGAGTTTGAACGCAGCGAAGCCCGTAAAGCACTCATCGCGCGAGAAATTGACAAAGAGTTTGGCGGCGCCTCCGTGGATGCCATGTTAGAGCCAGCGCTCCCACCAGAAAGCAACGGGGAGGAGTACCTAGATGAGATTCAGGGTGGGAATTAGGAAGTACGAATTACGAAGTGGGAAGTACGAGTTACGAAGTACGAATTACGAAGTGGGATGTACGATTGTTTTGATCCGAAGCTGGCCCAAATCTTTGATCAGGTCCAACCTCGTACTTCCCACTTCGTACTTCGTACTTCGTAACTCGTCACTCTGGCTTCATCCGTGCAAAATGCTCGTAGTAGCCGGGACGGTTTTCGCTTTCCACACCTTCTACAAACTTTTTGGAGATGATCACACGCTGCAAGGGAGCGAAGAGTGGGATTTCCGGAAGGTCTTCGTAGAACAATTGTTGTACTTGCAGGTAGAGTTCGTTGCGTTTGGCCACATCCGGCTCAGTTCGGATGGCCACAATCAGGCTGTCTGCTTTTGGATTGATATAACCGGCCCGATTGTCGCCCGCAGGGGAGAGGCTTTTAGAGTGGAACCTTTGGTAGTATTCCACTTGTCCGGGGAAAATCGCAGCCCCCAGCAGGGCACTGTCGTAATTGCCACTTCTGGTATCCGCACTCATCACCGCAAGGTCGGCGCTGACAATAACCAGGTCAATGCCGGCCTGCCGTGCGGTTTCTTTCATGCTGTTGGCAAACAGCTCATTGGTTTTGATTGAAGTGGCGGCCATCACCCGAAAGGAAAGGGGTTGGCGTTTGCCATCGATAACCTTGTCCAAAATCCCATCCCCATCGGTGTCTGCCCACCCGGCCTTGGCTAGTATTTCTTTTGCTTTGGCGATGTTGAAATCTGGCAAGGGAAGGTTTTTGGCATAATAGGGTCTGTTTGGAGGCATAGGCGTAGCGATTCGGACCGCCATGCCGCGCTGAACCTGATTCACAAAATAATCATAATCAATGATATGGGTGAGTGCGCGGCGCACTTGCACATCTGCAATGATCGGGTTTCGGTGATTGATCAACCAGCGGTTAAACTGGGTATATCCAAGGGTAAGGAAGTTGAATTTGGCAGCCAAGGAATCGTTTTCCTTCATCTCCAAAAACTTGGTTGGGGTGATAACGCCCCCTACCAGATCCAGTTCCCCATTTTTAACCATGTTTTCCATGGTCAGGTCGTCTTTCACCACTTTGTACACCAGTTTTTTAGGATACGCGGCGAGCATGGGGTATTTCTCCGCAACCTTATCGCCCCACCAGTTTTGTTTTTTGACAAGAATAGCGCCCTGTTCGTTCATAACCTCCATCCGGTAGGGGCCGCTTCCGGAAATGGCATTGGGGTCGTTTGCAAACTTTGGCTGGCTGAAATCCTCTACAAAGGCCTTCAAATTGGGGTCGGCGGCCAACAAGGTCAATTTGGCGGTGTCTAAAAAGTCGCTCAAAGGCACATTGGTCATTCGGTTTGCCGCGTCGTAATTGTAGCTGGGCAGAATGGCAATACTGCAAAGCGTTTCGAGGGAGAGCATATAGAAACTGCTCAAAAACACGGTGAACTTCTTTGGATTGGCGGGGTCAACTTCCACTCCCGA
>JALHPW010000037.1:2109-15153 GCA_022842255.1 Saprospiraceae bacterium
GGCTCAAATATCCACGGTATGTACTGGGTAGGCCTGGGTGGAGGATGATTTTGAGTGTAAACTCCACGTCTTTGCCCGTGACCGGTGTGCCATTGTCCCAAACTGCTTCCGGGATTAATTCAAAGTCGTATGCGTATTGCCCTTTTTTCGGCCCGTCCTGTACAACTCGCACGGCTGGAATGGATGTTACGAGCAGTGGTTTCATTTCCAGGGTCTTCGGGTCAAGGTCACCCAAAGGCATGAAAGTTTGTCTGGAAACAAAAGTGGAGGGTGCATGGCCTCCATTGAGGAAGACATTCATGTTGTTTGGCGCAGAGTCGATGCGCACGAAGACTTCTTCGGGAGCGCGGGGTTGTTTTTTGCCAAAAACGATGGGGTAAAGTAGCCAAACGGCCACGAGCAGGGCGACAATCGCCAGCACCCGCCGGAGAGAGAGAAATTTGTTCATGGTAAAATTGATAAAATAGTGAAGAGAGAAATCAGCGGATTAAAGAATAAAGCGGTGCAAGTTATGGTTAGGGCAATTGATTATTTCAAACTTTAGCTGAGAAAAATTTTTCAATCAATGAAACATGCCCCACCGTAAGAAAATCCGTGGGTTGTCCTTACAAAAATCGAGCTTTCCATTCGGGTCTGGGCAACATACAAGACTCCTGACGTCCAAACCATCGATATCGGTTGCGTGCCACGAAATTATAGAGGGCATCGCGAAGTGGTCGCGGCACAATTTTGAACCCATACAACAACTGCCAGGCCCCACCGAGTCGGCGTGCAATTTCGAGCGGGGCGTCGGAGCGCAAAAAAATGTTTTCGCCTACCGCCAGTACCACCGTGTCAAAATGTTCGGAATCAAGGCCGTGTCGTTTCAACAATTGCTGACCAATTTCCGATTGCAAGGCAGCAAAACGAAACTGCGCTTTTTTGTCCCTCAGCAATACCCATTGCACGGAGGCGTTGCATAGGTTACACACCCCGTCGAAAAGCAGGATGGGATGATCGGCGTGGATAGGGGTGCCTGTTGTTTGTAACATGATTTTACATTGGTTTTACTTGCTTCGGACTACATTCGCATTTTACTTGTCAAAATTGTAGGGGTAGGCAGACACACTCTACATACCTTCTCAACCATGCCAACAGCGCTTACCATCGTATTCGTCGGCTGCACCATTTTTTTATCGCATTGGTTTGCGGCACTTTTTGCGCGCACGAAGATACCCGACGTGCTGTGGCTTTTTATCATTGGTCTATTGTTGGGGCCGGTTTTTGGTTTTGTCACACCAGAAAAATTCGGTGCCGTTGGGCCGGTATTTACCACCATTACCCTAGTATTTATCTTGTTTGAAAGTGGGATCGATCAACGGCTTGAACCCCTTATCAACTCCATTGGGGGCACGGCCCGTATTACCACTTACAACTTCGTGGCCACCTGTTTGGTTGCGGGTGGTATCACGTTTTATTATACCGATTTGGGCGTGTTGCGTTCGCTGATGTTGGGCAGTATTGTGGGTGGTACCTCTTCGGCGGTGGTGACCACCTTGGTTCGGCAGTTTCAAATGGGTGAGCGGACGCGCACGATTTTGGTGCTGGAATCGGCGTTTTCGGATGTTTTTACCTTGGCCGTTCCGCTTACCTTGCTCACGGCCTACAAAATCGGCACCATTGACGTGGCCACAGTGACGGGCCAAATGATTGCCGCGTTCATCCTTGCAGCCATGCTTGGGGTGGTGGGGGCATTTGGCTGGAGCATCTTGTTGAACAGGATGCGGACGCTTCAAAACACAGTTTTTACGACCCCTGCCTTTGTGTTCATCCTTTACGGAATCGTTGAACTGCTGAACTATTCCGGTCCTATTGCTGCCTTGGCCTTTGGCGTCACTTTGGGCAATATCGATGTGTTGGGCCCGCCCATTATGCGCAACGCTATTTCACGCAAGCCGATTTCTTTGAACGACAACGAACGGGCCTTCTTTTCAGAAGCTGTGTTTTTGCTGCGCACTTTCTTTTTTGTGTACATCGGAATCTCCGTGCGCTTGCAGGATTGGCATTGGATGATGCTTGGGGCCGGCATCACCGGTATTTTGTTCTTGGTCCGGATTCCGGTAGTCCGGATTTCCGTGCCGCGCAGCACCTCGACCAAGGATGCCTCCTATATGGCCACCATGATTCCCAAAGGATTGGGCGCGGCAGTACTTGCTTCTTTGCCGGCTCAACAAGGGGTAGAAGGGGGCGAAATCATCCAATCTGTGGTGTTTTCCATCATTTTGTGCTCCACGGTGCTAACTACGATTTTGACGTTTTTGGTGGAAAAAACCTTCTTTTCGAGCATTTATGGTTGGATTTTTAAAATGCTCGGCTTGGGACGGATGCCACGGAAAGGATCTGGACTGGATTTGTCCAGCGATCAGCCTGTGGAGGATGTGGAAGTATCAGATTTGCCTTCCGAATCAGCGGATGAGTTACAGGGTATTGAAAAACCAGTTCCACCAACGAAGGCCAAGCGGGTTCGGAAGCCGAAATAAAAGCTCAAAAAGGCATCATCGTTTCCGAATGATCCAAACGTCCTGTTCCAAGCCCCAGTTTTTCCGAGCGCCAGGGATGTGTTCCAGTATTTCTGCTTGAGATTCAAATAGTTGTCTCACATAAGCAGGCGGGTGAAAGGCCGCAAACACCCGGTGGCCTTCTACGACCTGACCGCGCACCACCAGTTTGTTTTGTTCAAAATCTCGCTGCTCTGCACCGGTGAGTTTTTCCTTGAAAACATCCCCATGGGTGGTCAGTAGCAACAATGCGCCTTTTTGGGAAATGCGCATCAACTCATCAAACCATTGAAGGTGGTTGGCCTCCGAGAGGTGTGTGAAAATGGAAATGCCGTACACAAAGTCAAAAAGTGCGTTCGGATATTCTGTGGGTGGGGTCAGCTGGTTGATGGAAAACGTGACCCCTTCAATATTTTCGCGGCACCAGGCGATGGTTTTGGGGTTGTAATCTGTGCCATGTAAGGTGCTGCTACCCAAACGTTTCGGAAAATGCCGAAGCACCCGAGCCGGACCACAGCCCCAATCCAACATGGGGGCGTGTTTTTCAAACAGGTCTATAATCCACTTGGCGGTCCGTTCGCCTCCTTCAAAATATTTTTGATAATCCAGCTGAAAGGCCTCAAAAAGCATGTAATCGGGTGGAAACCGCACGCCGGGATTTGCTTGGGCGAAACGGGTATTCCTTGCACCATTCCTCCATTTTTGGTAGGCAAATTTAGCCCGGTCGAGCAGGTGCATCAGGCCTAAATCCCGGAATGGTTTGGTCAGTTTTCCTGTGTTCATGTTGCATGTTTTTTGCCACGAATTGCACGAATTTGCACTAAAAAGTTCGTGCTAATCCGTGTAATTAGTGGCTAAATCCCACCTGTTTCAGATGTTCCCAAAACTGCGGGTAAGATTTGGACACCACTTCCGGGTTTTCGATTTCGATGGCGCCGAGCATCGCAAACGCAGCAAAGGCCATGGCCATACGGTGGTCGCCATAGGTGGCAAAACGCGGCAACGCCGACAAATTTGCCGAGCCTTCCAGGTTGTAGAATATTTTATCGGGCGATTTTTTCGAAAAATGTGCAGGCAGTTTGGAAAACGAAACGCCCACTTTGGCCAACTCGGTTTTCAAGGCCCCAATCCGGTCCGTTTCCTTAATGCTCAGTGTTTCAAGTCCGCTGAAAACCCCCGTGGTGCCCAATCCTGCACACACTACGGCCAATGTCTGGGCAATGTCCGGGCATTCCAAAAAATCTTGTTCGAAGAGCGCTTTTGGCCCATTGCCCATTTTGGTCAAACGCACTTCATTGTCCCCAAATGTAGATTGAATATCAAAGCGTTGCATCATTTTGGGCAGTACGGAATCCCCTTGCAGGCTTTGTTCCTGTAATCCTTGGAGCGTCAAATCCAACCCACTTGAAAACGCGGCCATTGCATACCAATAAGACGCCGCCGACCAATCGGCTTCCACGGCCAGTGGGCGGGGGGTGTACTTGCCTGGGGCGACTACGATTGCGTCGCCTTGCCAGTCTACCGTGGCGCCAAAATGCCGCATGAGGCCCAGCGTCATTTCCAAATAAGGGCGCGAGACGAGCGGTCCTTCCGGAATCAGTTCCAATCCTTCTGGCAAATATGGTGCGATGAGTAAAAGTGCCGATAGAAACTGGCTGCTGACATTTGCTGCCACACGGATACTCCGCGTTTTGGGCACCATAGTGCCTATTTTTAAAGGTGGGTAGCCTTCTTTCCCTAAAAACTGAAGGTCCGCCCCCAGTTCGCGCAAGGCTTCTACCAAGGGGCCAACGGGTCGCTCCAGCATCCGCGGTGAGCCCGTGAGTGTTTGCGCACCCGGTTGGGTGGATAAAAAAGCGGTGAGAAAACGGAAAGTAGTGCCGGCATCCCCAGCATCGAAAGAAGTTTCGTTTTGTGCCAACAAGCGCCTCAAGGTTTGGGTATCCTTGGAGGTCGAAAGGTTGGTCAACCAATTGTCCGGTTTTTCTCCGGCCAGGGCCAGGATAATCAAAGCGCGGTTGCTGATGCTTTTTGATCCGTCAAGCGCAAGCGTGCCCCGAAGTGCCGTATCGGGTTTTGATAGCCTGATTACGTTATTATTAGTCTCACTCATTATTGGTTATTCAAATTATTCAAACATTCATCATTCATCATTCATCACTAATCACTTCATTATGATCCACTACCTCCATCACCGTACGAAAAGCGGCGTATTTACCCTGATAACGCTGGCTGTGTTGGCGCTGGAGTTCGGGGGCAAACTCGTTTTGATAGCGGAGCAGGTGTTCCATATCCTTCACGGTGTATTGTATGGTATAGATTTCGGATTCCGTATGCTCATGTCCGATGAGCCTACTCATACGATAGGAAATGAACATCCCGGTAATCATGACGTCCGGGATATGGGTTTCGCGCATCCAGCGCAGCCATTCCTTGTGTACGTCGAGGTCGATGGTTATGGTTACGTTGTATAGGAGCATGTTTGAAACGTTTAGGGTTGGTTGTTTAGGGTTTAGGGGCTGGATAATTTCGGCCAAAAGTAGGGCGGTGGTGCCGTACTTTTGCGGCTTATTGATACTCAGCATGGCAAAAATCTTATTGATAGAGACTTCAAGTGAAGTTTGTTCCGCCGCAATTAGTGTGGATGGGGTGGTGGTGGCGCTTTCCGAGCAACTGGAGGCGCCGAGCCACGCCGCATTACTTACCTTACAAATCGATGAATGCTGCAAAACCGCCGGAATCACGCTTGCTCAATTGGATGCGGTAGCGGTCAGCCAGGGCCCGGGAGCCTATACGGCCCTGCGCGTGGGCGCTTCCGTGGCAAAAGGTATTTGCTACGCCTTGGAAAAACCTTTGATTGCGTTGGACACCTTGCGGGTGTTGGCCCATGCATCGATAGAGCATCAAGTTTTCAGTCCAATTCAGTCTATGGTTTTTGTGCCGATGTTGGATGCGCGCAGGCAAGAAGTATGGCTTGCGGTGTATGATGCGGGGTTGCGGGAACTCGCGCCCGCACAGCCCTTGATTTTGGAAAACAATTCGTTTGAAAATTTCATCGATGGGAAAGTGCCAGGAATTGGAATGAGCGGTATTGTTTTGGGCGGGAACGGCATGGAAAAAATGAGGAGCGGTAGTTTTTTAAAAAATGTAATATTTGGAGAAATTAAAAAGTGCTCTGCCCGCCACCTTGCCACCCTCGCGGAGCAGTCTTTTCAACAGGCTGATTTTCAAGATATTGCTTATTTCGAGCCCTATTACATGAAACCTCCAAACATTACCACGCCCAACAAGCCATTGTTTTGAAGAAAATAAGTTTGTTTTTCAATTTATTGATTTCTATTGCCTATTTTTATACTGATATTTAAGAGATTACGTTTGCAATTTTGAATGTATGTATCTTTTTTGATGAATAATCTGGCACAGTTTATGAAGTAAAAAGGGTTCAAAACTGTGCAATCACCTTTTTCAAAACATTTAGTATGGGAAAAACAAACATCGAACGTGTGTCGCTCAAAAATGGGGCACACGACGCGTCGCTCGATTACGTCGAGTTGCGCAAAGCCGCATTGGTATTGCGCGCTGTGAACCACAAACTGCGCCAGAAAATGCTTGACCTTTTGGATGAAAACAAACGCATGACCGTAACCGAGATTTATGTGAAACTTCGGCTCGAACAAAGTGTGGCAAGCCAACACCTCGCCATCCTCCGCAGTGCGGGCGTGGTACAAACCGAGCGCAACGGAAAATTCATTTACTACTCCGTCAATCGCAGCCGTTTGGGCCAAATTTCTTCACTTGTCGAAGAACTTGCCGCTTGACCTTGCAGATTGTTTAATGTTTAAATGAGTGTGTTTCATCGCAAGCCGTTCTGCCAAACAGAACGGCTTGCGTTTTTTATTTCGAGAAGTTGCGCAATAAATAGTTGAACTGCATCTTTGCCCACCGATTTAAATAATCCCATTTTGATTACAAGGCAAAAAGATGAACAAACACACACCGCCCACCCTAGTCAGTGGCGACCAGCTACGACCTGCCATGCGTATATTAAGAGCATTGGCACACCCACTTCGATTGAAAATTATCCGCGTGATTCACGAAAACAACGGCTCTGCTAATGTTGGGGAAATCTACATGGCACTTGAAATCGAACAATCCATCGCGTCTCAGCACCTCCGCGTACTGAGACATGCGGCACTTGTGAAAACCCGCCGCGACCGTAAATTTATCTATTACAGCCTTGATTACGAACGTATTGCACGCACCACACGGGCAATCACCGTTCTAGAGGATGTAGACGCCGATGCGTAAGTAATTGGTGTACAAGGCTTTGAAGCCCAATTTTCAATTTTTCTACCTGGTTACTTTTGATTGTTTTTGCTCCCGTAAGTTGCGGGTGCGAACCACTATCCCTTTGTCAATATTGCTCAAGGTGTGGTAACAATTCGTATCCAGGCAAAACAAAGCCCCTCGCTGATAGTCAACGAGGGGCTTTGTAGCGGAACCGGCCTTTGAAAGACTAGAAAAACACCCCAAGCTTAAGTGCCAGGTTGCCAAAGCTAGCCTTGGAATCCTCTTTTTGCCAGTTGCCCGCGGTCTTTTCAACAAAACCATTCCGGGTTACATCCGTGAACTGTTTCTGAAAGGCCAAACCTGCAACCAGGGTTGCATTGGTCGCAAACTCGTACTCGATGCCGCCACCAAGTCCCCAAGAAAGCGAAAGTCCCTTCACCTCTTCCCGAATGTCGATATCCTCCAGGTTCTGCGTGTTGGTGCCGCGAATATCCCCAGTGCCTTTGGTGACAAAACCAAGGGTGAAAATGGGCAATTCTGCATAAAACTTGAAGCGGGCGTCTTCGTTGGAGCCCCCACGCATTTTTAACCCAAACGGAATTTCCACATAATTGATTCGGTAATGCAGTTTGGTGTTGATGCCAAAGGTGTCAGATGGCAAATCGCTCAGGTCGGTATTTTCCGGGTCCCAGGGTTTCCAGTTCGAATACCCATTTTGCAGGCTACCGCCTTGGTTGAACCCAAAGCCCAGGCCAGTGGTGAGCGCGTAGTTGTTGGCGAAGTAATATTCGCCGAGGGCGCCGAGTTTGATGCCCCAGTTGGAACTTACCCCTTCAATTTTACGGTCGTTGGTGTTGAGCCATGACCAAGATGGACTGGCTTGAAAGCCAAAACGGACCCCTTTTTGGGCCTCGGCCTTGCCAAGCAGAAAGGTAGCGAAGAAAAGAAGCAGTGCGATTTTTTTCATAGTCGATGTAATTTGTTGCGGTGGTTAGAATCTGTTTTTGATTGTCAGCATGATTTTCTCAACAATCCTATACAAGTGCGAAAGTCGAGGTTTTTCAACAACCGAGACGTAGAATTCTTGAAAAGTAATGGACACAGATACTAAACTGGATTAAATCTGAATGCTTTTCTTTCTTTGTGTGTCTAAACTTCTGATATCATGCCCTGCCGCTACAGCCTGCCTCTATTACTGAGTACATTTTCATTTTTTGCCAGCGCGCAAGAGAATCGGGATGCGCTGCTTCAGGAATACCGTCACCTAGACTCCGCCTGCGTAGCAATGGATTTTACCAACCTGCCTTTACTGCTTGAAAAGGGCAAAAGAATGTACGAGATAGCCAGGGTTTTGCAAATTGACACGCTGGTGCTCAATGCCAATCAACTTCAAGGACAGGTCTTGGAATCGATTGGGGTTTTTGACGCGGCCCTGAAAATTCATTATGAAAGCCTTGCCTTGGCCGAAAAAAACAAGCATTGCACGCACACTTGGAGATCATTGACAATGATTGCAAGGGTATTCCAGACAATGGGCGACTATGAAAAAAGCCTGGAATTTGGTTTTAAGGCAAAACAAGCCGCTATCCAGTGCAAAAGTTATCGCGATACGATTTACCTAAATTATGAAATCGGGTTTAACAAGGCTAAAATGGGCGATTGGGCAGGTGGAATAAAGTTGATTGAACAGAATCTGCAAGTAGCCAAAAACATCTCCAGTTCAGAAGATATTTTTTTTGGCTACGACAACCTCGCCAATATGTTTTTTGAATCCGACAAGCCCGAAAAAGCCTTGGAATATGCCTTGGAGTTGTTAAAAATCCCGGAAGCTTGGGAAGGCGATTTTGAAAAGGCACAGGTTTTTCAACATTTTGCAGAAATATATGCCAAGTTGAAAGATTGGGACAATGCCCAAAAATACCAACAAGAAGCCTTGGATATCGCCACTACACTGGGCATGAACGACTGGATCTATGAATGTTATAAGGTGCAATCCTGGATCGACGAAGGCCGCGGGGATTATAAAAGCGCCCTGAAAAACCACCAACTGTACCTGACGCTCAAGGACTCGGTGTACCAAGACCAATACAAAGAGAAAATAGCCGCCATGAGCGCTTTGTATGAATTGGAGTCCAAACAAAAAACCATTTCCTTACTCGAAAAAGACCAGCAGCTCAAATCAGTCCAGATTGAGGAACAACGTATTTTGATGCTGGTCGGATTGCTGGCATTGTCCCTGCTCATCCTGGCCATTCGGTTCCACAACCAATGGAAAACCAACCGGATGCGGGAGGCGTTCTCGCAAGACCTGATCAATGCCCAGGAACAGGAGCGACAACGTATTTCCAAGGAACTCCACGACAGTGTAGGGCAGAATATCCTGTTTGTCAAAAACAGGCTTCAAAGACTCTCCCCAGCTCCTGAGGCTGCTTTGGTAGACAGTGTGGATGCGGCATTGCAGGAGGTCCGAAATATTGCCAAAGACCTCTACCCCAACCAGTTGGAGCAATATGGCCTGGGTTCGGCGGTCGATTCACTTTGCGAATTGGCACAGGAAAGCAGTGGTATTTTTGCCAGCAGCGATTTGCAGGGCATTGACGAAAAATTGAGTAGGGAAGCCAAAATCAACTGTTACCGGATTGTTCAGGAATGCATCAACAATACCCTCAAACACGCCGAGGCCAGTGCCATTCGGATCAGCTCAAACCTTCATCCCGACAAGGTGGAGCTCGTAGTGCAAGACAATGGAAAGGGCTTTGATAAAACCCTTCTGGAGCAAACCGCAAACCGCTCCTTTGGAATGATCAATATGGCAGAACGAATTAAAATGCTGCGTGGAAAATTGGATTTGGACACCGGTGTCCAGAAAGGCACCCGACTCACCTTCAGCATCCCAATCAGCGCATGAAAAAATATACGGTCATCATCGCCGACGACCATCCGATTTTTAGAAATGGGGTGCGCGAAATACTCGGTGAAATCAAAAACCTGGAACTGGTAGGCGAAGCAAAGGACGGGGCCGAAGCCTATAGCCTCATTCTGGCGCATCGCCCGGAAATTGCCATCCTCGACCTTGAAATGCCCATTTTGAGTGGTCTGGATGTGTGCAACAAGGTGCTGAGCGAAAAAAATCAGACCCGGTTTATTGTGCTGACCATGCACAAGGAAAAACACTTTTTCAAGTCGGCCATGGAAGCAGGCGTGCATGGTTATTTGTTGAAAGACAATGCCATTCAGGACCTGATCCGGTGCATCGAATGGGTCTGCGCGGGTAAAATATATGTCAGCCCGGCCATCGAACATTTCCTGACCGAGCACAACGCCCAAAACCAAAGTGCCGCCGTTCAACAAGCCAATACCTTGCTCAGTCCAACCGAAAAGATAATCCTGAAGTTGATCGCGGAAGGCAAAAGCTCGGCGGAGATAGCAGGGCTCTTGTTTATCAGCAGCAATACGGTGGACAATCACCGCTCCAACATGGCCCGCAAACTCAATTTGGAAGGCAAGAATTCCTTGTTGAAGTTTGCGATGCAGCACCGGGAAGGTTGGTGATTGGTTACTGGTTACTGGTGATTAGTTAATCGGGTACCCTAGTCAACCAATCACCAGTAACCAATCACCAGTCAACCGATTGATGGTTAACCACTATTGCCCGCGCTGGAGGAAGCCTGGACTTTTGCGTCGTTATTATTTACAACGAACAAAAATTTGCTTCTTCCAATGAAAAAATTTGCTGCCCTGCTCTTCGCTTACTGTCTTGCAACCACTGCTTTTGGCCAAACGCCATTCACCATCACTGCCGGCAATTTCCCTGTCTTTGGGATTCAAAATTATGATGGCCCCAATATGCCCAATGGCAACAACCTGATTCCTGCGCCCAATGGCAATTGGGACCTGAGTTCTTACCACAGCGGCGCGCCAATTACCAATGATTATCAGGTCGAAACGCTTCCGTTTTACACTTCTGCGGGTGTAGATGTTTACCTAAGTGGGGTGAAAGTAATGACGCCTACGCTTGGCTATATGATGGACAGCGAATTTGATTTCAATGCCACAGGGGTCTATGACAAGGGGATTTATGTGCCTGCGCAGGCTTATTCATTGGCCTCCTTCACTGGAAATGTACTGGATAGCCTTACGTTCCCATTGCAAGGGTTTGTGTATCAAAACGGCAGACAAGTCATGGAATTTCCCGCAAGCTATCAGTCGGGCTGGTATTCCGAAAGTCGTCGGGTGGTAGATTTCAACCTGAGCGTTGCGGCACTGGGTTTGAACAAAACGCCTTGCAAACACGTGTTTACCATTTTCCGCACCGACACCATCCTTGGTTGGGGCAAACTGCGGGTATATTCCAACGGCGCAGCGAGTGTTCCTTACGATGTGTTGATTGATAGAACGATTCAATATGCCTTGGATAGCTTCTTCGTTGGTGGCGCCCCGGCACCTCCGGCGTTGCTCGCAGCATTTGGAATTACACAAGGCCAACAAACAGGTGCTATCAATCGGTACACTGTTTACAGGGAAGGATATTCCATGCCGCTTTCGGTCATCAATTTTCCCAACACCAACTTCAGTACCCCAACGGCCTTGTTTTTTGATACTGAAAACCTCTGGACCACCGGTGTTGAAAACCCCGCAGCGGCCAATTTTTCTACCCTGGTTTTCCCCAACCCATGTAGTGCTGGGGAGCTAAACCTTCAGATTACAGGCGTGGTGCCTGTGCTCCACAGCTATGAAATCCTCGATATGGAGGGCCACACCGTACAAAGTGGCATCGTACAATTGGATGCCGGGTTGATTCACACATCCTTGAATAGCCAAATCCCCAACGGGAATTACCTGTTGCGGGTACTGGGGGACAAAAAACAAACCACGATTTCCGAACCGTTTGTGTTAATGCGATAGTTGCTCGATTAGGCATTCCAGATTCCGATTACGCCTTCGCATACAGGTGAAAAACGCCATGGATTTCTGATTTTGCGAAGGAATCAAATTCACTACGGTAGGATGATGACAGGCGGTTGCCATTAGGGCGGCCGTCTGTTTTTTGTTCTTGTTGCTCGGCGTGTCAGCAAAGGGAATAGAATGCCATGCCCCCTGCGCTTAACCCACAATCATTTCTCGCTAAAATAGCGCTTAAGCCCTTGGGGCAGCTCTTGGGAGCCAATACATTTGGGGAGTAAAACCTATACTCCAAATGCCACTGCACGCTCCACTGTCGTTTAAGACAGTTTTCCCGCATCCACTTTTCTACCATTTTGGCCTGCTCCGTTGCGCTGCAACCGGGTGGGCTTCCCCGATTTCCTAACATTTCAACCATATATGATTATGGCAAAAACCTCCAAAACTGGGCTTAGGTTTGACGACTTTATTGAAAAAGTCCGACCCAATCCCAAATCGACCGATGCGCTGGTGTTGCTGCAAGGCTATATCGGCCAATCAGACCTCAACGACCATGTCCGCATCTATTTTAACCCAGAGTTGAGCGATTTCATCGAATTGCCGGAACGGGAGATCTGCTATGCCGAACCGGTCAAATCAGAAGAGGATGCCCTAGGCGGCAGCCGTTTGTGGGTGCGCAAAACAGCGGTATTCACCACCGGCGATCCAGCGCATACCAACCGTGTAAAGTCTTCTTTCTTGGAAGGGGATTTGCTGAAGGCGTTTGGCGGGCAAGGGGGCAATTTCCAGGCTGGTCAAGGGAACAACATTCCATCCGCTTTCCTGGAACAGGGTTGTGTGCCGCACACTTTACCTTATGAGGTTTGCAATAGACCTACCAACCAAAATTGGTGTCAGGTATTTGAGCCAACCACGGGGACTCCCACGTTCCAAAATCCGTCTTGTCTTCAAACCTGTCCTCAATATCCATGTACGCCGCCCAGCGGCAATCTTTATGCGATTTGTCGCTCAGTCAACAATGTTACCTGTGAAAATGAAGTGATTCACTGGAAGCGGGCTGTAGCAGGTATTCAGTTTTATACCTCCAAACTGCATCCACTTTGCGGCCAACCATCGGCATTTGTTAGCTGTAAGGTTAGGTGTCCAGAGGTACAAACACGAACCTGTCCTCGTACAATCAATTGTCGGGAGTTCATATCCGCAGTTTGCAATGGCGGCGGTGGCATAGTAGCAGACACCATGAATTACGTAGGCGGCTTCAACCCATATGGAATGGGCTATTGAGGCTTTCATATTCCCCGAGTTCCTAACATTC